>JBDTVD010000269.1:0-5145 GCA_040007375.1 Bacteroidota bacterium
TTAGGAAGACCTTCCAACAATAAAGCATATATAAAAAGTCTTGGACTGGAATAAGTAGAGTACTCCTGAAATAATTATTTAAAACTTACTTAAAGTAGTGTGATCACTACCTGCCAATTTATGAATCCAAAAACATCTCTATTAATTCTTGCAACATTTTTTGTCTTTGGACAATCCTGTTCACAAGACAATAAAACAAATAAATCCTTAGCACATAAGGATACTTCAACTGTTAAACCAAACTCAGCAATGACAAATTATTTTCCATTTACAATCAGTACCAGTGAAGGGAAATTTATAATCCAGGCAGCAACGGAAAGTCCGGAACTCTATCCAACGTATGCTGAAGTTTTTGCAAGGAATGAATACTCCGGAAATGGCTATAGCTGGGAAGGACATATAATACAAATTCTGGAGAAGCTCAATCCTGCACTGTTACAACATATAGAATTCGATCCGGAAGCAGGAAGTTTTTTTTGCTATGCCGACACAAAAGAAAACCAATTAAAGTTTGTTGAAATTCTAAGTCCAATCTTTGCTGATCTGAAAAAACTGGAAGAATATATAAAGAAAGCAAATCGTACACGTATTGACGATTGATCAGATGAAAAATATATTCCTGACAGCATCAGCATTACTAACCACTATTCAACTCATTATCTTAGGACTCGATTATGAGTTCAACCTTCATCAATATTATTCATCCAGGATTCCGGTTAAGCCGTTGGGAATATTAATTTTTGCAGCAACAGTATACATACTTACAGTCTCTTTAAAAAAATTAAAACGCAATCAGCAGTCTGTCAATATAGCCAGGTTTGTTTTGTTTGGAAGTTGTATAGTTTTCACATCAGAATCTATTCTTCAGTTTGCAAGGCAATTCACTTTCCCAGATCTTGAATTACAGGAAAGATTAATAATGTATTTCAGGAACCTGGTTGGCATGTCTATTTTGGGTGCTGTGCTTTCCTTCCTTATTGCTTACCACTTAAAAACAAAAAATACTGCTCGTTTAATTATAATGATATTGATTATTCTCACTGTCAATTATTTCGTACAGCTGTTATGGTTTAACCGTCTGTAAAGAATTATCAATAAAGAAGTATTCTGCGAAATTTTATCCCCAATTCGCTGCAAATAGTCATTGAAAGCTATATAAATTATTATGGTATTTGTTTTTCATAAAATAATACTAAACAGATGTTATGAAAGAATTTATTGTAAGAAAGCAGATTGCCATTAACGCCGCACCTGCTGAAGTATGGGATGCATTGACCAATCCTGAAAAAACAAAAAAATACTTTTTCAACTGCGAAGTTTTTTCCTCCTGGAAAGTAGGTGAAGAAATAATTTTTAAAGGCAGAATATTTTTAATTAAAAAAATTGAATTAGCAGGGAAAATATTAAAAATAGAACCGGGAAGGGTTTTAAAGTACACCTTAAATAATGGACAGGAGGATAATGACAATGGTACAAGCTTTTCAATTGTTACTGATGAAATAAGCTATACTAACGGCCAGACATTTTTATCTATTACAGATGATGTAGGGAACGCTGATGGAGCAGCAGAACGTTATAAAAAATCAATCAAAGGTTGGGATAAAGTTTTAAAAGGCTTGAAAAAACTCGTAGAGAAAAATTAAAATTTTAACAAATCCAAAAATATAAAATCATGAACTCAACTATAGAATTTGCGAACCCGGAAGAATTATTAAAAAATCCTGCTTACTCACAGGTTGCCATCACTAAGGGAAATGGGAGCACCATTTATATTGGCGGACAGAATGCAATAACAAAAGAACAGGAAATCATCGGTAAAGGTGATATAGCTAAACAAACAGATTATATTTTGAAAAATATTGAAATAATATTAACCACCTGTGATGCAACTTTAGACGATCTCTTTAAACTGACCATATATATTGTGCAAGGCCAGGATGTAAGAAAAGGTTTTGAAGGAGCACAAAGTTTCTTAAAGAAATTAAGTAATCCTCCAGTCATTACAGGAGTTATAGTTGCAGGTCTTGCAAACCCGGATTACTTGGTAGAAATTGAAGCTATTGCATTTAAAAGAGAAAAATAGTTTCGGTGTACATTAAACGAGTATTTACAGAACAATTTTATCTTTGTCACATCAAAAAATAAATCACATGTCAGATAACAGTGTTAAATTACACAGAGTTCTTAAAGCAACTCCCGAAAAAGTTTTCAAAGCATTTACCGATGAAAATGCTTTTGCAAGCTGGCTTCCTCCTTATGGTTACGTTTGTACAGTTCAGGAATTTGATGTACGTGTGGGAGGCAGTTATAAAATGTCGTTTACTAATTTCTCTACCGGCAATGGTCAATCCTTCGGCGGAAAATTTATGGAAATTAAAACGAACGAATTCCTGAAGTACACTGATAAATTTGACGATCCCAATCTGCCAGGAGAAATGATTACTTCAGTATATATTAAAAAAGTTTCTGTCGGTACGGAACTTACCATCACGCAGGAAAATATTCCATCTGCCATACCTGCAGAAATGTGCTATTTAGGTTGGCAGGAATCACTGGAAAAACTTAAAAAATTAGTAGAGCCGGTAATTCCTGATGCATAGGTTTAGTTTTGAGCTTTGAGTCGGGAGTTCGGAGAAAATTTTAATTCAAGGCACAAGTCTTTTTTTTCGACTTGTGCCTTGAATTATTTACAATTGCAGGATAGTTATTGGAGAAATAAGCAGAATTTCCAATCTTTACTTCCATCCTACCCTTCCATGAAAACACTAATCATAATAAACAATTAAAATATATATCCATGATAATCGGAGTTGCCGGACCTTACTCTGCTTCAACAGCAGAACAAAGACAAATAAATCTGGATAAGATGAATATTGCTGCAGCTAAACTTCTGCAACTCGGACATATTCCTTTAATTGGAATGAATGCAGCCTTACCTGTTATTGAGCAAGCAACTGTTGCTGACAAATACAAATGCATCATGGACATTTCACTTGCTGTTATCGGAGCTTGTGATGGTCTCCTGCTCATTGCAGAAAGCCCTGGTGCGAACAGAGAAAGAGATTTGATTTTATCATTAGGAAGACCCGTTTTTAATTCAATTGAAGAAATAATAAGCACAGTTAAATAGCTGCTTTTGCTTGAAGTCATTCCAATGCATGTAAAACTTAATCGGTAACAGTTTCCGGTAAAAGACAGTGCATAATAGTTTCAATGAAACTATACTTTATATTTGAATAATTATCATCAACCAAAAAAATAAAATATCATTGCATACATAATTTATAGAACAGATTACATATTTATCTTAAATTCAATAAAGCAAAATAATCTCCATCATATTTAAATGAATAAAAGAGTTCTCCTGAATTTTATTAAAATCATTGCCATTCCTGTAACGTATGCAATTATTCTGCGATTGCTTTTTGGTATCAAAACGTGGGATGATCTTTTCCAGGTAATGTCCATTTCTTTTTTATTTTGTCTCCCTACAATTGTTGGTGCCTTGTGTGTTTATTTTTCAAGTTTGGATAATGCAAAGAAAATTACCTATCGCATCTTTATTCCCTGGATTCCGATTTTTATTTACCGTGATTACGCTGGTAATTTCACTGGAAGGATGGGCATGCTGGGTGATGGTAATTCCTTTGTTCTTAGTTACCTCTTCGCTGGGTGGATTGCTTGGTGGATATTTGAAAGTACGAAAACAAAATCGCAAAACATACCTTTCATTCCTGGTGATGCTTCCATTTTTATTATCACCCATAGAAAATTATATTGGGTCAAATGCTAAAATTTTTGAAGCAGATACTTACATTGACATTAATGCATCAGCAGAAAAAATATGGAGTAATGTAACACGTGTAAAAGAAATTAAAGCAGAACAGGATAAAGGTTGGTTAACATCATCATTAGGTTTTCCACGTCCTGTTAAAGCAGAATTAAATTTTGAAGGTGTTGGCGCATATCGTGAAGCCATATTTACTAATGGACTGGTATTTCATGAAACAGTTTCTAAATACATTCATCAGAAGAAAATGGTATTCTCCATTAAAGCCTACCCACATGAAATTCCTTCAACAACTATGGATGAGCATGTAGTAATCGGTGGAAAATATTTTGATGTGTTGAACGGAACTTATGAGTTGGAAAAAATAAATTCTACAACCTATCGTTTGCATCTTTATAGTCATTTTAAACTCACCACAACTTTTAATTTTTACGCAGGATGGTGGGCAACATGGATTATGAAAGATATTCAGAATAATATTTTAAAGGTGGAGAAAGAAAGAGCAGAAAAAGAATAATGAATAAGAAAGGATTGAAAACAGTGTTTGGTTTAGTGATCCTATGTTTGATTGCATGCGATTCACCCATTACATTTACTGAACCTCAACCTCATGGAATTAAAGATTTATCCGAATTACCCAGGCGTCTTCAGGGAGAATATATTAATCTTAAGGACAGTTCCATTCTTATAATAAGTGATAAAGTAATTCAAAGTATATGTGATTTTGATTTGATTAGTGATAGTGCTGACAGTACAACTTCTACTTTAAACGACACAATTATAACTAGTGATATCTACGAAGGAACATCTATTACAATAAGAATAAATGATACCCTGAAACATCATCACGTAGCAGATACCGTTTTTCAAACAAATTCTGATCATGTGTTGAGGAAATTTAAAGGTTATTATTTTATAAGTACAAGATATGGAGAGAATAATTGGGAGGTAAAAAGAATTAATCTATTAAAGGGTCAGCTTTTCATAAGCAGCATTTCCACAGAAAAGGAATTAGAAAACCTGAAGGTAATTACAGAATCACCAATGGATACCATCCCACCTTATAATTTTTCTGCAACCAAAAAACAATTTAAAAAATTCATTAAGGATGACAGTTTTAAGAATATGGAAGTTTTTGCAAAGAGAAAATAATTCTACCCAATATTGATTTTTTGTAGTTTTGAAAAAAAGTATCAAGCAGCAAGACATTAGTATCAACACCAATATTATTCTGTTAGTGCTATTTGACATTTTCAAATCTTCAAATTTTCAAATCTTCAAATTATAACTATGGCACACTTTTTTGCAGAAGGAAAAACTTTTAATAAGACCGATTTTATCAAAGACCCTTTTCA
>JBDTVD010000270.1:0-5140 GCA_040007375.1 Bacteroidota bacterium
AATTTTGAATTTATAATTTATTAACTGTTGTTCTTTTGAATTTTTATAATTGAATGCTGTTCTTTTGAATTTTTATAATTGAATATTGTACTCAGCCCGCATGCCTGCGGCATTGTCATGCACACAAGGCTCTCACTGCCTCCCTGGGCCGGCAAGGCCCCGTTCCGGTAGTTCAACTGGGTCTTTGCTTGCGGTGTGGGTTATTTAAACTACTTGCTTTTTATTCGCTTTTATGTTTAACTGGCTTTGTGCTACTATCGCAAATACCAAGGTTGAAACTACCGAAACTGTAAGCGTTGCTTTCGCAAGAAGTAATTTAATATTTTTCAATTTATAATTTATAATTTAGAATTTATAATTTATAATTTAGAATTTATAATTCCTTTTTCTCATTTATATAAGGAAAATGCTGCTGTCATCATACGCTTACTTATGGTTCCGTCTTCTTCCTTCTGTTCCAATATATATTTTTTAGTTGAAGGTTGATCTAATACATCTTTAAGATTTCTGATTATTCCTGCAGGAACCGATTCTGTTTCCAGTTGAAGTATTAATTCAGAAGAATTTAAATTTCTTATATATTGCTGAAGTAATGATGCTAACTCATCACGATTTTTTACACGTTGATGATTTGTTGCAAACTTTACATCATCAGAAATATGAGATGCATAAATGATAGTACATAATTTCCTGAACTGTTCATCACTTCCCACAGCAAGTAATATCAATTTACCATCAGCAGTTACAAACGTTTCTCCGTAAGGTGCAATGTTTGGATGAAGTGATCCCATACGCGTAGGAACAACCTGGTGATTGAGATAAGCTGACGACTGATTGATGAGTGATGATAATCCTGCTTTCTCTAATGATGTTTCTACATAACATCCTTCACCGGTTTTATGTCGTTGCAATAAGGCAGTAAGTATTCCTTCTTTTAGCAGATGTGCAGCTATCATATCCATAAAAGCTACGGGTAATTTGAGCGGACCGGATTCATTACTTCCATTCATACTCATAAAGCCTGTCTCGGCCTGTACTATAGCATCAAAAGCAACACGTGGTGAGTTTTCAAATCCTTTTAAGTGGGCATATATAATAGCAGGTTGAATAGTTTTTATAGTTTCATAATCCATTCCCAGCTTAATTGCATCTTCCTTTTTATAATTGGTAATTACAATATCAGCATCTTTTAAAAGTGTATATATATGATTGCGATCCTGCTCTTCCTTTAAATTTACTAAAACAGATTGCTTACCCCAGTTTACACTGTGATAGTAGGAGGAAAGAGGAGCAGTTGCATCTTCACCGGTAATTTTCCATCCACGTGTTACATCACCACCAGTAAGTTTATTCTCTACTTTAATAACAGTAGCACCCAATTCCGCAAAAAACATCCCCACAGCAGGACCAGCCAATACACCTGCAAGTTCAATAACTTTCAGGTTGGAGAAGAGTTGTGTGGGAGGGATTTGGTGCAAAGGGAAGTGATATAAATAATTAACGTCAATTATTGTTAATTAATGTGCATTATAAGTAACAGTCTGCGCTTTGTCAGACTTGAAAATAAAAAAACCGATTGATTTAATAAGTTTTATCCTGATTTCTTTCGCTTCTGGAAACTGTTTAACGAAAGGATTTAATAAAACAGAATCTCTTAATTCATCACATTTACTCGATAAAAGCACATCATTAAAATTGATGTCTTCAATTTCTTTGGAATTATAAACTTCAAGCTCAACATAATCTTCTACTTCTGCAGCACCTCCATTAATAGTGGATGATCTTTTAATATGAGTCATCTCTATATATTCTGCTTTCAAATAATCAGCAATAGATTTTTCCCAGGCATCCATGGGTTCTCTTTCAGCATTGCAGGATGCAAACAACAGGAATAGTACAATTATCTTCTTCATAGTTATTTTGGTTGATAAATTATTTACTGCGTTCATCAAGCAACTGGCTGGCTGCCATTTTTGCTTCGGAAACATAACGTGGATCACTTTTCAGTTTTCCTAATTCTTCATCATCCATAAATTTATATTTCTCTTTGAATTTTTCAATTTTTTCTGCGTCGATGAATACAATGGAATCACTGAAATTATCAGCAGTTAAGTTTCTTGCCTTAAATTTATTCCTGTTGAGGAAGTAATACATTACAGCTATTAATAAAGTCAATGGCTGTAATTTTATAAATCCCAGTTTAAGAACGGATGTAGAATAAGTAAAATTCAGAACATTAAACAATCCAAATAGAATCAGTAAATACACGTAGTACTTAAAATATTTTCTCGCGAGAAAAAAAGACGAAATGCAAATCAGAATGACAATAAATGCAAAAATGTTTTGATTTGAAAAGGTTCGATCGTAAACAACACCTTCATACTCGTCTTTTAAAAAAGAAACCTGGAAAATAGTGGAAAGGCAAAAGCAAAGTAAAATCAATAAAGGAAATAGGTTTTTATATTTCTTCATATCATTATGTTACTTTTCATTAACAATTTGAAGTACCTTCTGTTTTTTCATAAGTTCAAATACATCACTTTTTATCTGAACTTATCATTTGTTTAGTATGGGCATCGAACCAACTAAACATTTCTTTTTTAGCTTTTTGATGAGAAATAGTTCTTCCTTCTTCAATATCCTTTAAACCCATTCTTATTTGGGTCTTTTGTTTTGATGATAATTTAATTACTGTTTCTCTCATGTATATATAATTTTCTCTGCGTTCCTCTACGAATAACTTTGCGCCCTTTGCGGTTAATATAAAATCACTTAGCAAAGTAAATCACCCAACACTAGTCTTCACCGGGCAAAATATCTCCGCCATCATACAGCGTATACTTCCACCACCGGCTTTTTCTATAGAGGGAATATCAAAGGATAATAACTCTGTGCTTTCACCAATAATATTTATATCAGGCAGATGCAATGAACGTATGGCATTGGAAGAAAGTAAGGTGTAATGTTTACCAGCTTCGTTACAAACTTCCAACATGTTACCTGCAAAGTGTCGCATTTGTGCAGCGGTGATATTAACCAGTTCATGTCCGGTAAATGCCAGCATGCGTCGCAGTTCATTACGCTCTTTTGAATCAGCAATACATTCCAGGCAGGCAACAGCATACTTCTCTCCAATATGCATTACCACATTAGTATGATAAATTGGTTGTCCGTTCAACTCTGCATGAAATACAAATTTTTTATATCCTAACTGATTACATAAATCATCTAACACATCATCATGCGTGCGTGATGACAGTGATGCATAAGCAATTTTATGCTGATGATCGAACACTACACTTCCTGTTCCTTCTAAAAATTTATTTTTTTCTTCCCAATGTGTTAAGTCAATAATTGATGCTGACTGAAATTTATCTTTAACAAGATCCAGAATCTTATTTGCTCTTTCTTTTCTGCGAGAAGGTGCCATCATCGGATATATAATAACTCTTCCATCGTGATGAAAGCTTACCCAGTTGTTGGGAAATACAGCATCAGGAGTTTCCGGATTATCATTTTCCGCAGTAATTATATATATACCCTGTTTCTGCAAACGATTCACCACATGATCAAACTCTGCAAGAGCCTGTTCTTCGATGTTGGCATCAGCACTCTGCTGAAAACTGTTTGACGATTGTGTTTCTTCATTACTTCTGAAAAAACGTGGACGAACCATTAATAAAGCGGAAGCACATTGTGTAGTCATACAGCAAATATAAAATCCTGTATCACATAAATAACAACCTTACTCAACCAGTTATTACCATTCGTTTGTAATACTTCCTGCTGATGGCACGCTGTACAACGGATGTAGTGTAAGTATCTATTGGTAATGGAATAATCAGGTCTTCCGGTCCGGCCTGGCTGGAATGACTCATGTAGGTAAAACCTGTAACCTGTCCATTGGTCAATCTTATAAAAACTTCTTCCTCATCATTACGTCCTTTAAAAACGATATAGGCACTTCCACTGTAATTACGGTGCAGATGTGGCTGACGTGTTTGTCTGCTGTTATAACGTGGCTGATATTTCTTCCACTCATAATATTCTAAAATAGCAGCCAGCACTTCTGTTCCTGTTTCTTCAAAGCGGATGTCGTGCAATTCTTCCCTTATGCGGAAACTTTTTTTATGTCGTGTTTTAGTAATGAAGGTAACAATGCTTTTACGGATGTTACTTCCACGACCAATGAAAAGGATCTCTTCATTCTTATCTAAAAAATAAAATAAACCTGCACGTGTTGGCAACGTACTCATCACTTCCGGACGAATACAATCAGGCAACTGAATTTCTTCAACAGGTTGTTTAATAACGGAAGTATAAATTTCATTTCCTCCATTAGACATCAGCATTTCAAATAACTTAACAGTTGCAAATGCATCACCTGTTGCGCGATGACGACTTATGTTTTCAATATTATGTCGCTCACACAGTGAAGAAAGCCCATATGATTTATAACCCGGCATTACCTTCCTGCTGAAAGAAACCGTGCAGATTGAAGGACGTGCAAAATCATAACCCAGACTTTTAAACTCCTGCCTGATAAAAGAATAATCAAACTGTGAACTGTGAGCAACAAAAATGTAGGCTTCAGTAAAACGACGGATCTCATCAGCTACATCTTTAAAAGCAGGAGCATCAGCAACCATATCATCCGTAATGCCTGTTAAATTTTGTACGAAAGGAGGAATGGAACGACCGGGATTAATGAGCGTGGCATATTCATCCACCACTTTAATTCCATCATGAATATAAATAGCTATCTCAGTGATCTTATCAGTAAGGGCATTTCCTCCTGTAGTCTCAATATCAGTTATGGCAAACAATGGTTAAAATAAAATTAGCAGCCTGTGTTGGCTCTTGAATGAATAATAAAGGTCAGCTAAGGTAACGAAAGGAATGCAGAATTCAGAATTGAAGGGAATTATAAATTCTAAATTAGAAATTAGAAATTGGCGGATCATTTAGTTAATACCAATATGTTTCTGCCAGGGAAAAAAGACTTTGAAAATTGTCAGGTTAAAGGAATGCAGAATTCAGAATGTAGAATGCAGAATTGAAAAGGAATTATAAATTCTAAATTATAAATTAGAAATTGGCGGATCATTTAGTTAATACCAATATGTTTCTGCCAGGGAAA
>JBDTVD010000271.1:0-5128 GCA_040007375.1 Bacteroidota bacterium
TCAATTAGTATATCGTCTGTACCGTTTTCTGTGAATATGGCTGCCAGACTAAAGCCGGAAATTTCACAATTGGAAATTTGATAACCATATCCATAATGTGTCTGGCAGGTAGTAATAGGATTATCAAACTTACATGCTCTCCAGATTTGAATTCCACCACATAGCAGTTGATTGCTTCCTGTTCCACTTCCGATATTAAACTCAGTCCAGTTTTGTGAAGGACCCTGAATCCGTACATGACTTATCGATGTCCTGTAAGTTCCACCTGGAGTAGTGGAACCTTCCTGCATCGCAAAAAAATACATTAATGATCTGCAATCTGTATTTGAAGGACTGTTATCACCATCGTACTGACTTCTGTATGTACTGGAATAAAATAAAGTTCCATCAGGTTTACCAGTAATCACAGTTAATGGATCATTTGGATTAGTAAAATCATCTCCAAGTAAATCGTAATCTCCTTCCAGTGTTACTCCTGAAGGAATTAAAAGAGGTAGACGTGGTATACCATTGCAACCAGTAGCAAACGTTGCAAGTTCATCGAGGTTGATTACTGTACCTGAAGCAGCTCTTATAATATCTCCTGGAACAGCAGGGGAATGAGGAATTACAGCACTGGGCCACACAATTACATTAGGTGCTTCAGTTGGATGTGTTGGGTCGTAACAGACGTAACCCACTAAGTCAAGTAGTTCATCTAAATTACTAAAGGTATGAACAGTTTGAGCCTGACTTTTTAAAAATGTAATACCTAAGAATAAAAAGCTCAGAATAATTTTTCGTGTTGTTTTCATATTATATAGGATTTTAAGTTGACATAGGATAAGAGAAATGTTATTTCACAAGAAGCGCATTTTCATTGAATACGTTTTCACTAAAAGGTAAAGAAGGGCATTGGTAAAGTATTGGTTATTTTGAAAAAATCTCTAATCAGTTTTGTAACTGAATTTAAGATTGTTAAAACCAAAGGTGAGCATCTGTTTTTAATTAAACAAATTAAATTTTACTCATTCACCTTTTTTTACAAAGAATGATTTAAAGCGTTTCAAAAAAATAAAACGGAAATTAATAAATTGATATTGGTAACTCAAATAACAATCTCTACGATGGAATTACAGATTTACATAAAAGTGATATCTCAAATAAGTTGAGAAAAGATATTCTACGGATTGGAGATAATCCAACATACATGAAGGAAATTTTTAAATGTTAGATGTAGATTATTTTTCCGATTTTAAAAACTTAATCGAATAAAAAGTAATTCCTTCTAATTAGAGAAATATATTTTAAGTAGAATAACAATCACTATTCTCTAATCACTAACCCCTATTCACTAATTTCCTATTTTCACCTCATTCATAAAAGCTAATCTATGAATGAATCATTTTTATGGTACGTGTGGAAGTATCGTTTATTTCCACATGATCTGTTCACTACCGATGGTGAACCTGTTATTGTTGAATATCCCGGGCAACAGAATAACGATTCCGGTCCTGACTTTTCGCATGCTCGTGTACGCATCGGAAGTACACTCTGGGCTGGTAATGTGGAGGTGCATGTGCATTCGGGCGACTGGCTGAAACATGGTCATCAGCATGATAAAGCATTTGACAATGTTATTCTCCATGTTGTATATATAAATGATGCAACAATATCCAGACCTGGTGGCCAGGAAATTCCTGTGGTAGAGTTAAAAGATAATATTGATCAGCAGATGTGGGATGGTTATCGCCGGCTGATGAAATCAAATAAGAAATTACCCTGTTCCGGTTTGATTGAAGATGTAAATCCATTAATCATTCAGCAATGGCTCGACAGAATATTGGTATCACGTCTGGAACGGAAAACAAAATATATAGAGCAGTTACTTAAACTGTATCGTGGAAACAGGGAAGAAGTATTTTATCAACTCCTTGCATCAAATTATGGATTCAAAGTAAATGCACTTCCTTTTGAATTGTTATCAAGAAGCATTGATTATAAAACTTTGATAAGACATTCTTCCGGTTTGCTGCAGATGGAAGCCTTATTATTCGGACAGGCTGGTTTGCTGGAAGAAAATTTTGATGATCCTTATCCCAATCAGTTAAAAAAAGAATATATATATCTGAAGCAAAAATTAAATCTGCAACCATTAGAAAAAAAACTCTGGAAATTTTCACGTATGCGTCCTGCGAATTTTCCTACCATACGCATTTCACAATTTGTAAACCTGATGCATTCATCACCCCATTTTGCAGGCAGTGTAATTGAAGAAGAATCTCTTGAAAGGATCAGGCAGCGTTTCAAAACAAAGGCGGGGAATTACTGGGATGTTCATTTTACATTTGATCATCCGTCGGCTTATGCAGAGAAAAATATGGGTGATGCTGCAATTGACAACATCATCATTAACACCATCGTTCCGTTTCTGTTCAGCTATGGAAAAGCAAAAGGAGAGGAACAGTTGTGCAGTAAAGCAATCAACTGGCTGGAAAATGTAGCTCCGGAAAACAATACCATCATCAGGAACTGGACAAAAACAGGAATTGCTGCACCAACAGCATATTATTCACAGGCACTTATCGAATTAAATAACGAATATTGCATAAAGAAAAATTGTTTAAATTGCGGCATTGGAGTAAAATTGCTACAACAAAAAAAGACATGATCGTAGACAGAATAAAAGCATGGTTTGAGCGTCAGGCATTCGGAGTGTGCGAATGGTGGGGCGAGTGGTTAAGCATCAAGTCAGCAAACATCCGTCTGTTTTTTATATATACCTCATTTTTAACTGTAGGATCTCCATTAATCATTTATATGGTAATGGCTTTCTGGATGAAAATGGGAAAGATGATTCAGCAGAAAAGAAGAGGCAGCGTGTGGGACCTCTGAAGGGAATTAAAAATTAAGAATTAAGAATTAAAAATTATAAATTATAAATTGAAATGTGCATTGAGCAACATTTTCAAATCTTCAAATCTTCAAATTTTCAAATTTTTCCCCTAATCCCTAATCCCTAATCACTAAACCCTAAACCCTAATCACTAAACCCTAATCACTAATCACTAATCACTAATCACTATTCCCTATTCCCTAACCCCTAATGCCTATTCCCTAACCCCTAAAAACTATTCACTACTTTAGCCCAAAATGCGGCTGCCATCTTCCTTTCAGTTTCTCAAGCGTTTATATATTGCCCTGGGATTAATCCTGTTCAATATGCTTTTCGGTTTTATAGGATTTATTGTAGTTGAAGGTCAGAGTTTCAGCGAAGCCGTTTATTCAACCATTATTATTCTCTCCACAGTTGGATTAGGTCTCACACATAATCTTTCAGATGCAGGTCGCTGGTTTGTTGTTATTTTTATAATCATCAGCATTGGTATATTTGCCTATGCAGTTTCTGTGGTTACTTCTTATATTATGGAAGGAGAACTGCAGCGTTACTTAAGAATTCGTAAGGTGAAAAAAGAAATAGATAAGTTAAAAGATCATGTAATTGTTTGTGGGTTCGGACGTAATGGCAAACAGGCCTGCGAACAATTACGCTCACACGGACAGAGTTTTGTTGCTATTGAAAGCAGCACATCCATCACTGCTGATATAAGAGAGCATCATCGTGATGTTTTATTTATTGAAGGTAATGCCACACAGGATGAGATATTAATAGAAGCCGGAATATCACATGCAAGAGCATTGATTACTACTTTGCCAAAAGATGCTGATAATGTATTTGTAGTTCTTACTGCACGCGAGTTAAATCCTAAATTGAAAATCATCAGCCGTGCATCAGAAGACAGTAGTGATAATAAACTGAAACGTGCAGGAGCCAACAATGTAATCATGCCTGATAAAATTGGTGGTACACATATGGCAACATTAGTAACACGTCCTGATGTATTGGAATTTCTTGATTATATAACAGGAAGAATTAATATCAGGCTGGAAGAAATTTTATATAATAATTTAAGTGACCGTTTAAAAGGAAAAACAATCCGTGAGCTGGAGATAAGAAATAAAACAGGAGCCAATATCATCGGATTTAAAACCGGCGATGGTGAGTATGTTATTAATCCCAATCCTGATACAGTGATGCGACCTGATGCAAAATTATTTGTTTTAGGAACGCAGGAACAGGTTACACATTTACTGCAGATATTATCATCCTGACAGAACATCAATTTATGAAAATATTAATTACCGGAGCAAACGGATTACTCGGACAGAAGATTGTTTATGCATTAAAGAGCCGTAAAGGTTTTGAAGTGATTGCAACAGCAAGAGGAGTGAACCGCATGAAGGATCAAAATGGTTATATATATGCATCACTTGACATTACCGATAGAGATGCTGTATTGAAAACAGTTGATGAATTTCATCCTGATACCATCATCAACACAGCAGCCATGACAAATGTTGATACCTGTGAACAGGATAAGGATGGTTGTAAAAAATTAAATGTAGATGCTGTTTCTTATTTACTGGTAGCTGCGGAAAAAAATAATAGTCACCTGATACATCTTTCCACTGACTTTGTTTTTGATGGTGAAAATGGGCCTTATTCAGAAGAAGATACACCATCACCACAAAGTTATTATGCATGGAGTAAGCTGGAATCAGAAAAAATTCTGGAAGAAGGAAATGCTGCATGGACTGTTATCAGAACCATTATTATATATGGCGTTGCTGATGATGAACAACGGAGCAATGTAGTACTCTGGACAAAAAAATCACTGGAGCAGGGAAAGAAAATAAATGTGATTACGGATCAGTACCGTTCACCAACATTGGCGGAAGATCTTGCAGAAGCATGCATCAGTGCAGCAGTTAAAAAAGCACAGGGTATTTATCATGTTTCCGGAAAGGAATTAATGAGCATTATTGATATTGTAAATACAGTTGCTGATTTTTTTCATCTCGATAAATCATATATAAATCCTGTTTCTTCTGATCAACTGAATCAACCGGCAAAACGTCCGGCAAAAACAGGTTTCATACTTGACAAAGCAATCAGAGAACTGGATTATCATCCGCATTCATTACCCGAGGGGCTTCAGATTATATCAGATCAACTGGAAGCCAGAGTTGTTAAGTAGTGATATTGGTTTTATAGTCTGAGGAAAGGTATCATCATTCATTAGCTTTT
>JBDTVD010000272.1:0-5119 GCA_040007375.1 Bacteroidota bacterium
AAGCGTAGTTTGCAACTACGCTTTAGTATTAAAAATATTCTTCAATACAAAAACATCATCATGTAGTTTGTAACTACATCCACCAAAATTATTTATAATTGATAGTTTACTCTTAACGTAGTCTAAGCGTAGTTTGCAACTACGCTTTAGTATTAAAAATATTCTTCAATACAAAAACAATATCATGTAGTTTGTAACTACATCCACCAAAATCATCTATAATTGATCAATATTCATCAAAGCATATTTCTCCGCATAATTTCTCGCACTTGAATACATATACTCGAAATCATATTCAACCCAACCAGCTCTAACAGGATTCTGATGAATATAATTCAACCTGCTATCCATCATTTCATTATTCGATAATTCAACAGCATGATTTTCATGAGTCCAGAACTGCAAATCATTATTTCTTTTGTTAAACTTCGCGAAATACTTGAATATTATCACGAGCCATTCCCTTCTACTCTCAGTATTAGCATTTATCAAATCCAGAATTTTCTTCGATGTGAATTTCTTAAAATCTCTTACAATATCTGACAAATTGTTTTCTGTACTTAAGATGCAATGCACATGATTGGTCATCACAACATATGCATGTACTTTCAAATGCTTATTCAATCTGCAATAATTAAAACTTTCAAGAATAATATCACGATAACATTTCCTGCTGAAAATATCCGTCCAGCCAACAACCTGGAAAGTCAAAAAGTAAACAGCCTGCTGATCCTTGATTTGATAACCATCTGACATATTATAAAATTATTTAAAAATCTAAATTATAAAGATTTTCTTAAAATTCAAGTGTCCGTTTATTCGTCTCACTGTTTAAAATCGTCTAGTAGTTACAAACTACTTTGTATACCTTCAAATAATAGACTACCATTATAATATTAAAGCGTAGTTTCAAACTACGCTTAGACAAGGAATGTATAAACTGAGAAATATTTCTCAGGGAATTAAGTGGATGGAAAAAGGAAACATCATCACTAATGAACTCCTTGATGAATTTGAAACACAACTTCAAAGTTTATAGCCGATATTTTCAATGCTGAAATTCCGTTTTTTCAGACTGATGATATCAAACGTTGTGAGTATTGTGATTTTATAAATATTTGTGGAAGGCAGAGATGATATTAAAATGGGAAGTTTAATCATCTTACTCTTCATCCTCACTAAATTCATACTTCTTAAAGTTAGAAAGTAATCCAATTGAATCAAACTGGGCTAATTCAATTTCTTTAATATCATTGGATGATATAGAATCATTTAAAGAAACATAATATGCATTCAACTCAAAAGTTTTTACATAACATGATTTACTTTCCACATAAGCAATATTAATATTCTCAGATACTAAGTATTCAAATCCTGACCCTTCCCGCTTTAACAAGAAGACACTTTTTCTTCCCTCAAATGATCCCAAATAAACATCTTTATATAATTTAATACTGTTATGAGCAAACATAAAATCTTCCATACCATAAAAAATAACAGGAATGGAAAATACTAAAAGTAAAAAAAATATAAATCGCGCTAATTTCATTGATTTCTATCCTCTTCCTTCCTGCTATTCCCTTGCAGTTTTTCAAAAATGGAAACAACCAATGACAACACAATACTGAATAACATCGCCCACCAGAATCCATCAATTACAAAACCTTTTACCATCTGCGAAGCCATTAACACAATTGCTGCATTAATTACCAGCAGAAAAAAACCAAGTGTTAATACAGTTATTGGTAAAGTGAAGAAGATGAGAATTGGTTTTACAAAAACATTCAGCAGTGAAAGAATGATTGCCAACGTTACTGCCGTCCATGCATTATCAACCGATACATGAGGCATTATCTTCGTTACGAGCAGAATAGCAATTGCAGTGGAAATAATCCGGGCCAGTAGTCTCATGCGATAAAAATAAAGGTTCTCTCAAATATAAACGCATCTCTTTTCAATTTATTAACTTTAATTCCTGCAGATTTTATTTCGTGTTGCACATCCGTTCCCTACATTTGCATCGTAATTTTTAGAATGAAAGGCATCCGCTTCCTGAAATTTGAACCTCCTGCAGAAGGAACTACGTTCGACAAGCTTTTTAAAATTTTTATGGAGCTCATCCAGTATACTGCCGGTGATGCCAATGAAGCAATCAGTTGGCTTACTGAACTTGATCGTCAGTATAATCTTACTACTCCGGAATATGGAATGGCTGATTTTATTAATGATTTAAAGGAGAAGGGTTTTTTAAAGGAGGATGAAAGTGGTGAACTGAATATTACTCCACGTACGGAACAAACAATACGTCAGAATTCTTTGGATGAAATTTTTGGTAAGCTGAAGAAGTCTGGTAAAGGTTCGCATAAAACTACACAGTCAGGTAATGGTGATGAGTTGAATGCTGATCAAAGACCTTTTCAGTTTGGTGATGCAAGCGAACAGATCAATCTCACAAATTCAATTCGTAATGCACAGATCAATCATGGCATTGATGATTTTCAGATGGATGAAAATGATCTGGAAGTTCAGGAACGTGAACATAAATCATTACATGCTACGGTGCTGATGATTGATATTTCTCACAGTATGATTTTGTATGGGGAAGACAGAATTACTCCTGCAAAAAAAACGGCAATGGCTCTTGCTGAATTGATCCGCACACGTTATCCGAAAGACATGCTCGACATTGTTGTTTTTGGTGATGATGCATGGACTGTTGAAGTGAAAGATTTACCTTATCTCACTGTTGGTCCTTATCACACTAATACATCAGCAGGTTTATCACTTGCACTTGATTTACTGCGCAAAAGAAAAACTCCGAACAAGCAGATTTTTATGATTACTGATGGTAAGCCAAGTTGCATAAAGGAAGGAAACAGTTATTATAAAAATAGTTTTGGTCTTGATAGAAAGATTGTAAATAATGTATTGAATTTGGCTGGTCAGTGCAGAAGATTAAATATACCGATCACAACATTTATGATTGCTCAGGATCCATATCTGCAAGCTTTCGTGAGAGAATTTACACAGATCAATAATGGTCGTGCATTTTACAGTTCACTGAACGGACTGGGAGAATTTATGTTTGAAGATTATATAAAGAACAGAAGAAAAACAATGCGATAATCCGCAATGCTTATGAATATCGAAAAAATAAAAACACTGGGTGATCTGAAAAAAAGTGGTTACCAGAGCAAGAAAGTAAAAGATGAATTGCGTGATAATCTCATTGGAGAATTAAAGAAAAACTCCGGACTTTTTGATGAGATAAAAGGTTATGAAGAAACGGTAATTCCGCAGTTGGAAACAGCTATTTTATCACGACATAATATTTTACTACTTGGCTTAAGAGGACAGGCGAAAACACGACTTGCACGAATGATGGTGCGTTTGCTCGATGAATATATTCCTGTTGTTACAGGCAGTGAATTGAATGATGATCCCTTTCATCCTATTTCAAGATATGCTGCTGATCTGATTGCTGAGATGAAAGATGAAACACCGATTTCATTTATGCATCGTGATGAACGTTACACAGAAAAGTTAGCAACACCTGATGTAACAGTTGCTGATCTGATTGGTGATCTCGATGCAATTAAAGCAGCAACATTAAAACTTGCTTATGCTGATGAACGAGTGATACATTACGGATTAATACCACGCTCGCACAGAAGTATTTTTGTTATTAATGAATTGCCCGATCTGCAGGCGAGAATACAGGTTGCATTGTTTAATATTTTACAGGAAGGAGATATTCAGATCCGTGGATTTAAATTACGTCTTCCACTCGATATTCAGTTTGTATTTACAGCAAATCCGGAAGATTATACCAACAGAGGATCCATTGTAACACCATTGAAGGACAGAATAGGAAGCCAGATTCTCACACACTATCCACACAGTGTTGAAATTGCACAATCGATAACACAACAGGAGGCAAAAATTCCGGTGGATCAGAATAAAAATATCATCGTTCCACAGTTAATAAAGGATTTAATTGAGCAGATTGCATTTGAAGCACGCAAGAGTGAATATATAGATCAAAAAAGTGGTGTGTCGGCACGATTAACTATTTCTGCTTATGAAAATATATATAGTGTTGTGCAGCGTCGTATGCTTTTAAACAGTGAAGAAAAATCAGTTGCACGTATTAATGATATGTATGGTTTGGTTGCAGCATTAACAGGTAAAGTGGAATTGGTTTATGAAGGTGAGCTGGAAGGAATCAGCAATGTGGCAATCACACTTATCAGCAAATCTATCCGTAGTTTATTCATCAATTATTTTCCAGATCCGGAGAAGATGAAAAAAGCAAAGCTGAAAAATCCTTATGCTGAAATTATTGCCTGGTTTAATGATGGTAATACGGCAGATCTTATTCATACAGGTTCGGATCATGACTATGAAAAGTTATTAAAGAGCATTCCGTCTTTACAGGATGTGGTGAAGAACTACACCAAGCCTGCAGATAAAACTGAATTACTTTTAATGTCCGAATTTATACTTCACGGATTGGCAGAGTTCTCACAGATCAGTAAAAAGAAACTGGTTTCCAATACAAGTTTCAGCGATTTGGTAGGCAGTATTTTTAATATGAAAAACCAGGAAGAAGACTGAAGGGAATTATAAATTATAAATTATAAATTCTAAATTACAAATTTGAAAGTTGTTATTCAGACTAACACTTGTCTTGATACTTGTGTCTTGATTCTTATGTCTTGATACTAAGAAAAAAACAAAAGGCCGGAAACCTGTTCCGACCTTTAAAACCCCATGCATTAATTATAGTGCAATATATATACACATTATATATATTAATTATTAATATCCTGTTTATCTTACAAGATTTACCATTCCCAGTTTCTGATGTTTCTTACCCCATACATCCGTAACTTTTATATCATACACATACACACCTTCGGGAGCTTGTTTTGATTGGTGCAACACACTTCCTATCCAGTCATCATTATTCCTTCCTTCAGAGTGAAAAACAAGATCTCCCCAACGGTTAAATATGTCCATCACCACATAATCAATATACCATCCTTTCACATTAAATCCTTCATTGGTACCATCATGATTTGGTGTAAATGCATTCGGAACAAACACTGTGAATTCC
>JBDTVD010000273.1:0-5059 GCA_040007375.1 Bacteroidota bacterium
CAATCATGCTTTATATAGTAATCCGGAGTTGCCGCCGTTCCCTATCATTCAGTATATGCCTATGCACTACTATGTGGTTGCAGGTCTTGCTCAGTTATTCCGTATTGATCAGGATGTACACAGCGTAATGATGCTGAATCGTTTTTTATGTCTTTTGTTTGATCTCATTCTTTTTATTCCTGTGCAACGTATCTTGTGGCATACATTCCTTATTAAAAACAGGAAGATCTGCTGGGCAGTATGTTTTGGTATTTTCCTCATCCTTCCAAATACAAATTACGGAAGAATTGATAATCTCTATTTATTGTCGTTTGCATTTGCTATATATTATTTCCTTGGCTTCTTAAGTCTCTTTAAAAATAAGTATGGTGCCGAAATAGTTTTTGCAGCGATATTCGGATCACTTGCTTTTTTCACCAAACAAAGCGGAATCTTTTTGCTTGCTGCTATGTTCCTGTTTCTGTTATTTTATTTAAAGGATAGAAAAGCATTGCTCATTTTCAGTTCTGTTACTGCTTTAACGTGTCTGATTTTATTTACCATACTAATCGGTTCCAATTATGAGAACTGGTTTCTGAATGCTTATAGAGGTTTGGAAAACGGTATTAATCTGGGATGGTTTCAGGAAGTGTTTATTGAAAAGTTTTTCAGGAAGATGTACTTTTTTATTGCGGGTGGATTGGCTCTTGCATTAATCAGTTGTTCACGCGATAAAGATATCAGGGAACGGTTCCTGGGGTTTCTCGCTCTTGTAGTTTTCATTTTTGCGTTGATATCAAGTCTGAAATGGGGTTCAAGCATTAACTACTTTACAGAGTTTCTCATGCTTACATTTATGCTTTCTGCAGTGTATTTTAAACAGCAAACTGTATTATTCCCGGCAGTAAAACTTTTCTTTTTATTTATCACACCTTTTTTTATAATGAATGTGTACAACGATAAAGGCTGGAATTATCTGCGCGATTTAAAATCATCAAAAGCAGACTATGATAATTGCAGCAGTGTGGCATCTTACCTGAAGAAGAATGTGAAGAATGATGAATTTATATTCACTGCCTTTCACCGCGAAAACATGATGAACCTTCTCTCAGGAGAAAAAGCATTGTTTCCAACAAGGGAAATAGTATTCTATTGTGCAGCACCTCTTAAAATCTTCAATTACGACCGTTTTACTAATATGGTGAATGATGGCAAGGTAAAATATCTTGTTGGTAGAAAAGATGTACAGCCAGACCGTTTTCTTAATGCTGAATTTAAAAATTACATAAAGGTTATGGATCAGGGACCGTATACTATTTATATATATGATGAGAAAAATGTTTCTGTGCAATGATTTTCTTTTTCTTGAAAATCATCTTTCTGTAAATTTCAGTATTTCACACATCTCAGGGTTTTATTTAATAGTGATGAATTCAGGAAATCTAATACTCCTGAAAAACCTATAAATAAAGAAATGATTTATTATTTAACTGTAGATTTATTAGCACTACCAACAAATTCTTCCCACTCTTTAAACTGTGCTTTTTTCATAACACGTGGGAACTTGTTTTGTGAACCAACCTTACCTTTGCTTTGCAGGTAATTGAAAAATACTTTATTCGGAAGAACTTCCACAAAAATATCTTTCAATGCTGAACCTCTTTCTACTCTGTAATCGTCGTTAAGGATCTTTAATTTCTCATCCAGCAATAAACGGAGTGATTCTTCATTTACTTTATCATCACATCCAACATACCATTTATGTGCAAACAGTGACTCATGTCTTATTCCTGCAACAGTAAATTCATTGATGGTAATATTCAGTTCGTCAGCAACCAACTCCATTGCTTTATTCATATTATCAATGCTCAGATGCTCACCACATAAACTGAGATAATGTTTCGTGCGTCCTGTGATTACAATCTCGGCTTTAGCAACATTGGTAAAACGAATTACATCACCAATCAGATATCTCCATGCACCGGAACAGGTTGACATCAGCAATGCATAATCTTCTCCTTCACGCACTTCATCGATCATCAGTGTTTTTGGTTTACGCACCAACTCACCATCAGAATTAAAATTACTGTCATTAAAAGGAACAAACTCGAAAAATAAACCGTTATTGGTAATTAACTGCATTGAACGGTTTTCTTTTTCATGCTGAAACGCAATAAATCCTTCCGAAGCAAGATAGGTTTCTATATATATAAGTGGTTTGTCAACCAGTGCTTCAAAACTTTTGCGGTAAGGCTCATAAGAAACACCACCATGAACATACATGGAAAGGTTGGGCCACATCTCATGTATATGCTTTAACTTATAGCGTGCAATTATTTTTTCAATAAGTAACTGGCACCATGCAGGAACACCCACTATGATTCCGATATCCCATTTCGGTGCTTTCTCTACAATCTCTTCCAGTTTTGCATTCCAGTCTTTATGTCGTGATATTTTTTTACCAGGCTTATAAAAATGCTGAAACCAGAATGGAAGTTTGCTGGTAGTAATTCCACTCAGATCTCCTTCAAACCAGGAACCATGTTGATTCAGGTGAGTGCTTCCTCCAAGCATCAGAATACCTTTTGTAAAAATGTCATTGGGCAAATCATAACCACCTAATGAAATAATCTGCCTGATACTGGTGCGTTGAATGGCTTTCACCA
This sequence comes from Bacteroidota bacterium, assembly GCA_040007375.1. Lineage (GTDB taxonomy): Bacteria > Bacteroidota > Bacteroidia > AKYH767-A > OLB10 > JANOXC01. The sequence goes on from JBDTVD010000273.1 coordinate 2,646, forward strand.
TATCATTGGTAACAGGTATATGTTTACTTGATGAATCGCTGGTACCGCTGCTTAATGCAAAGTATTTTACTTTACCAGGCCAGCATACATCCATTTCATTATGCAGACATTTATTCCACCATGCAGCAAAAATGGAATTGTAATCATGAACAGGAACTGTTGCTTTAAATTTATTGATGAAATTTTTGCTGTTCAGAATGGTGTTGAAATGATACGTCTGTCCGAACAGTGTAAACTGCGACTTACGCAAGAGCTTTTTTAATTCTCTCTTTTGATAATAAACAGGTGAACGCGACTCTGATTGCAGCCAGTGACGAAACTCAATACCGTTTTTTATTATTTTACCAAGTAGCGGCATTCTCAGGGTATTATATATGGATCGCTTAAAGCTGATCTGAGTGTATTATTAAGTTCTGCATACATTCTGAAAGAAAAAGTTGAACTGGAATTATATGTGATAGTATAAATTCCTGATGTTCCGGCATAATTTCCCTGATGGGAATTACCAAACATAAGATAAGTTCCTTTGAGTGGTTGATTAATCGGTATCTTACTTCTGTCAATATTAAAATAAACGGATATCACATATTGTATTGCAGGTGTAAATGTGTATTTAACAGAATCGATTTTAACAACCTGTGAATTCATAAAAGTTAAACCCGGGCTATCTACTGTTTTAGGTAATTCATTGTCAAGTTTTTTGCAGGAAGTGCAATAAAACATAATACTGAACAGGAATATATAAAATGATCTCATATTTCACATTGAAATTGCAAGTGAAGTGAAGCATTTATTTCCATCAAAGGAAATACCTGTCCAACTGAATATAGTATGTGGCTTTCCTGGTTTCTTAAACATATATTTAGAAGCTATGTTAAACAAAGCAGTAGCGGCAATTCCTGAAACACCATATATAATCATTTTGGAGCGCGCTTTATTTGCATCATCAATGCTTTTATCATAAAGCCGTTTATTATTATTGTAATCATCCTGGGCATTTAATAATTCATAATAGGAAAATGAATTTTCCATTACATCTTTATCCTTAGTACTTTCAAGGTAATAATCCTCAGATTTACTTTTTTCCTCCTTATAAATATGTTTTTCATTTAATACTAAGTAAATGGTAAATGGTATTGCCAGAAAATTAAGAACATTTCGTTTTATTTTACATTTATTGAGTTCACTGTTGTACTTTTTAAATTCAGGTGAAGGAACTAATTCTGCTTTATAAGAATTAACATGTGCCGGATCAATGGTAACAGTATCTCTTAAGGGGAAGTAATTCTCTGCAGATATATACAGGAAATGTTTTCCCGCACCAAGTACGGTATCCTTCCCGTATGTTAAAACACTGCCGTCAATTCTAGTAACTGCACCGGTAGGTTTTATATATAGATGAAAATAAGAAGTCTTCTGAGCATGAAGTTTCATGCAGGTAAACAATACAATTAAAAGAAATAATCTTTTTTTCATAATTCATTTAACTGTATTGCACCTGTTGCAGATCAGGCAACAACCAACGACATATTTGAAATGATCTCTGTTCCGAATTCTGAACATTTCAGCAAGGTAGCATTTTCCATTAAACGATGAAAATCATACGTTACTCTTTTTGCTGCAATACTTTTTTCAACACCTTTATATATCATTTCAGCAGCTTCTTTCCAGCCAAGATGTTCCAGCATCATTGCTCCGCTCAATATCACTGAACCCGGATTTACTTTATCCTGATTGGCATATTTTGGGGCAGTACCATGTGTTGCTTCAAAAATAGCATGTCCTGTAATGTAATTGATGTTCGCTCCCGGAGCAATACCGATTCCACCAACCTGTGCAGCCAGTGCATCACTCAGGTAATCTCCGTTTAAGTTTAATGTTGCAATCACATCAAAATCTTCAGGACGTGTTAAAACCTGTTGCAATGTAATATCAGCAATAGCATCTTTAATTAAAACTTTTCCTGAAGCCAATGCTGATTTCTGTTCATCATTTGCAGCAGTCTCACCTTTTTCTTTTTTCGTGCGTTCCCATTGCGACCAGGTATACACTTTATCAGCAAAATATTTCTCTGCAACTTCATATCCCCAATCACGGAAAGCACCTTCTGTATATTTCATAATGTTGCCTTTATGAACAATTGTTACACTTTTCTTTTTAAACAGAATGGCGAAAGAAATTGCACTGTGTATCAAACGTACACTACCGCTTTTACTCACAGGTTTTATTCCTAATCCAACGGAAACTTTATTGTCAAATTCAGTTCCTACCGACTTCCAGAAATCCGCAGCTTTCTCTTCTGTTCCAAAACGGATTTTAGTAAAGTCCTTTGGAAATTCCTTTGCAATGAAATCAAGCAATTTCTGTGCTTCAGGTGATCCTGCTGCATATTCAATTCCTGCATATATATCTTC
>JBDTVD010000274.1:0-5058 GCA_040007375.1 Bacteroidota bacterium
CTGCACGTTGCGCCCAGATTGTTAACTGATCAACAGCTGCTGCACGGAATGTATCAGCAGCTCCCAACACTACACTCTTTCCTGCATTTTTAAATTGATTAGCCAGCTTACCAATGGTTGTTGTTTTACCAACTCCATTTACACCAACTACCATAATCACATAAGGCTTCGATGTAAACTCTGTTGTCCACTCCATCGGTCTGTCACCGGAATTATTTTCCTGCAGCAGTTCTGCAATCTCTTCTTTTAAAATCCGATTCAATTCACTCGTACCTGCATATTTATCTTTTGCAACACGTTTCTGTACACGATCAACAATGCGCAAAGTAGTTTCAACACCTACATCAGATGAAACGAGAATTTCCTCCAGATTATCCAGCACACTTTCATCAACAGTAGTCTTACCAACAATTGCCTTGGTAAGCTTCGAAAAAAAACCTTCACGGGTTTTCTCCAGGCCTTTATCCAGTGTCTCCTTCTCTTTCTTTTTATCCTTTGAGAAAAAATCAAATAACCCCATAATGACAGATTGAATTCAAATTGTTTTTCCGGTAAACCGGTTTTGATATTGATGATTTCACACTGATGATCAGTCAAAAATAAAAAAAGCTTCTACCTTTCGATAGAAGCCGTACATAATATCATCATTGAATTATTTATTTTTAAGGAAGTCTTTAATATGGTCGTTATGCACAACTTCTTCCCTAAATGTATATGAACCGGAAACAGGAGATTTCACCATTTTAATTACTTTGGAAAACTCTTTTCCTTTACCGGATTTCAGCGTTGCAACTACTTTCTTTGCCATGTGATGCTGTTATTTAAAGTTCTTAATTTCTTGTTACGAATTATTTAATCTCTTTATGAACCGTCATTTTTTTCAAAATCGGATTGAATTTCTTCAATTCCAGACGGTCAGGAGTATTCTTTTTGTTTTTTGTAGTAATGTACCGTGATGTACCAGGCATATTACTCGCCTTATGTTCTGTACACTCCATAATAACCTGGATACGGTTTCCTTTCTTGGCCATGATCTTTCCTTATTTTATTTTCAAGGGGTGGCAAAGATAAATTAATTATTCAAATATACCAGCAGGAAAATTACAGAAAAATCAACCTATTGCGGAGCTGCCATTAAGCGTTCAATATCGGTGACAGAACGGGCCAGATTTCCGGAAAGAACTTTATATCCATCAGGTGTAATCAGCACATCATCTTCAATCCGCACACCAATATTCCAGTATTTTTTATCGCAGTTTGATCCTTCAGGAATATAAATACCCGGCTCTACAGTGATTACAGTTCCTGCTTTATAAGGACCAAAAGAACCTGCATCATGAACATCAAGTCCCAGATAATGAGAAGTGCCATGCATGAAATACTTTTTTGCATCTTCTTCTTTGGTAATGATGCCCAATTGAATAAGTCCTTTTGCAATTACATTATATGCAGCAAGATGCGTACTCCGGAATGCATTACCCACTTTACATGCTTTAAAAGCTGCTTCCTGGGCATCATAAACAAGCTGGTAAATTTCTTTTTCTGCTTCTGAAAAACGACCATCAACAGGAAATGTACGGGTAACATCAGCAGTGTATCCATGATACTCAGCACCCATATCAACCAGGAACATATTATCACCTTCCACCTCCGACCTGTTAAATACATAATGGAGTACACAGGCATTTTTCCCTCCACCACATATAGAACCATAACCCTGACCTTCTGCACCCAGATTTTTGAAAACGTATTCACCTGTTGCCTGAGTCTGATATTCTTTCATCCCGGGTTTTACAGTTTGCATCATTGCTTTAAAACCTTCTGCTGAAATATCAATTGCCTTTTGGAGAAGCACCATTTCCTCGGGCAGTTTCTGCTCTCTCATACCAGCCATGTAAATCTTTAAATCATCCTTATTTTCTTTTATTCCTGATGAATTAATTTTTGCTTTCAGATCATCTGTGAGCTTTAATAAATCACTTTTTTCATCTGATGAGGAATTCGGATCCTGTGGCCAGATCACCAACAGTTGTTTCAGAATTTTGAGATTCAGTTCAGCAAATTTGAATTCACTGTTATTATATACATCCTTCCATTTTAATTCTGATTTTGCACCCTCAACACCTAATCTTTTTCCTGTCCATACTTCAGATTTTTCATTTCGCTGCTGCACAAATAATATCTCATTTGTTTTAACAGCACCGAATGTCTGCTCCTCTTTAAAAATTACCACTAAAGCATCCGGTTCACGATAACCGGTGAGGTAATAAAAATTGGGGTCCTGGTGATATTCATAATCCACATCATTCGCACGGTTCCTTACCGGATTGGCAAATAAAATGGCAACACTTCCGGCAGGTATTAATGCCCTTAAGGAATCACGCCTGTTCTGATGAAATCCGGGAGTTAGAAAATCTTTATCATCCCATTGTGCAAACGACAATTGAGAGAATAGCACCAAAAGAATAACCGGTAACCTTTTCATGATTCAAAAATAATCAAATGAAACGATTACCGGTTAAGGCTGGGAGACTACTTTCCCTTAAATTTTTCCTTTTAAAATAGCTCTTGTAATAGCTTCTGTAATGCCTATTTTCTGGATGGTACGTATGGCAGATGTACTTACTTTTAAAGTAATCCACTCCTTCGTTTCAGGCATATAAAATTTCTTAATCTGAAGATTCGGATTAAAACGACGTTTTGTTTTACGGTTTGAATGACTTACGTTGTTTCCAACGATTGAAGACTTTCCGGTTAAATCACACACTCTTGACATGACAATTTTTTATTGGGGTGGCAAACGTACAAAAATTATTTAAACCAGCAATGGAAATGACATTGTCCATCTTTAAAAAAACAAAACCTTACCACTTTGAAAACCAGTTGTTTTAGGATTGAATTATTTTTTTCTTAAAAACGAAAGTTAATCTTCCTGCTGAAAAGAAACTTTTTTACGTGCAGTGAACCAGTTCCATTAAAAGTTTCTCCTGCATTTTGACTAAATCCTGATATGCTTGCCTGTATCCAGAATTTCAATTGTTCTGTTGTTGGTTCGATGGTCATGGGAATTTTTGCTTCCGCTAATGGTTCGGCATAATAAGGACTGGCATTTTTCAGATCAGCGAGAGATTGCTTCCCGTATAAAACATGGAGCTGAAAATCTGATAAGGTCAGACCAATGGAATTCGGATTATAAACAATAACATCAAAACTGATATGAGGATGTCCGGTAAGTAATCCCTCAGTAGAAAGATTTTCAATGGATCTCACTTCGGGCTCCTTAAGAGTAATGCAGGAAGAAAGCAGGGAAAGGAAAAATATAATAGGAAATAGTTTTTTAGTCATCTGACAAAGATAAGTCATGAGGCTTTTGATTTTCCGTCTTTCTTCATTCATATAAAGTGGTCAAGAAAAACACTCCGATAAAAATATTTAAACCAGACTGAGATAAAATAAAGTAGCTTTGAAAACTAATAATTAATCTAAATCAATGAAAACACGTTTACTCTTATCCGCTATTGCTCTTACAACTTTTGTACAGGCACAACCAATTATTAATTCATCGGTTTATCCGACAGCTGGCACTACAGTATCATTTACACAGGCTAATTCTGCATCCGTTTCGGAAGGAAGCAGCGGTGCATCACAATCCTGGAATTTTGCATCACTTGTTCCGATTGGAAACAATTATTCATCTGATTATATAAGCGCTACAGGAACGCCATATATATCCAGTTTTCCGGGATCTAATCTGGTTGCTGTTACTGATGATGGTCAGGGGGGATTTATATATACTTATTACACACATAGTACTTCTGCTACCTTAATGAATGGTTTTGGTTACGACTCTCAGTGAACACCAATTATTAGCACCTATTCAAATCCGCAAACCATTTTAACGTATCCGTTAAATTACCAAAACAACACATCAGATAATTTTATCGGAACCTACAGTATTTCTTCTGGTGGTATCACCATAACAACTTATCGGACAGGAAGTACAAATACACTTGTTGATGCGTATGGTTCCTTAACAACTCCAATCGGAACTTATCCAAATTGTCTTCGCCTGAAAATTCATCAGTCAATAACTGATTCGGCAGTATATGTTGGTATTCCTCTTCCGGCAACTGTTTCTTATGTAAATACTACTACTTATAACTGGCTAAGCAGTGGTGCTTCTGACAAATTAAATATATTTTATCTGAGCTATGATACAGTTACGCAAGCCGGAACACCTACCATCAGCAAAACTGTGCAGTATCAGTCAACAACTACCGGAATCACCGATTTTACTCCGCAAATGTTACATTCTTCCGGTTTTCCGAATCCTGCAACAGATCATATAATGCTTTATTTAGATCATCCTGTGAATGGTGATGCTGAACTTAATATTTATGACATGCAGGGAAAAATGGTAATGCAACTTCATACGGCAATGACAACATCAGACAGGTTTGAATGGATGTTCCCTATTACAGAATTATCTAATGGAATATATACTGTAAAAATAACATGTGCTGATAAAATCTGGCAACAGAAAATCAGCAAGCAATAGTTTAATATTATTTCTTAATAAAAAAGGATGAGGCAAATTGTTTCATCCTTTTTTTATTGTATTATTTTTTTCTGATGTGATTTTATCATATCATTTTATTTTAATGAATGAAAAAGAATTGACGAGATTTATTCCATTATATATAATACAGTTGAAACTTCCCTCTGAAAAATTTCCAGTATATATATTGATTGTATTTTCACATTCACCCTTATATACAACCTGACCATCACTGTTAGTGATGAGCACACTCAATCTGCCAGATGACTGCGGTATGGTAAAAGATAAATAATTATTTACTGCTCCGGGGAATATACCACCATTATGCTTATTGTTTTTTTCAGTTAGTGTGGGAATAGTAAGATATGGATTCAGATCAAATTCTTTCAATTGAGGTGGTACAGACAACAATGTTTCATTTGTAATATAACCTCTGTTATTTCCCGTAAATGCTATTCCTTCTGTTTGACCAGTGCTTAATATAGAACCCAATGAAAATT
>JBDTVD010000275.1:0-5054 GCA_040007375.1 Bacteroidota bacterium
GTTACATAGTTCAATAGTTTCCCAAATCCTTCTTCATTCCCTACTTTTGCACTATGCAAAATGAGTTTCCCGATCAGTTGTACTGTAATAGTTTAACACACTATTCCCGCCTGGTAACACGCGAAGTGAATATTGGTGATGTAAAAATGGGTGGAAATAATCCCATACGTGTGCAAAGCATGACAACTACCGATACCATGGATACACTTGCAACGGTGGAGCAATCTGTCCGCATGATTGAAGCCGGTTGTGAGTATGTGAGGATTACTGCTCCAAGTATTAATGAAGCAAGAAACCTGGAGAATATTAAAAATGAATTGCGTCGTCGTGGATATGATACTCCATTAATTGCAGATATACATTTTACACCGAATGCTGCTGAAGCTGCTGCGCGGATTGTAGAAAAAGTAAGAATCAATCCAGGAAATTTTGCTGATAAAAAGAAATTTGAAAATATTGAATATACTGATTCAGCATACACAGAAGAACTGGAAAGAATCCGCAAACGATTTGTTCCGCTTGTAAAAATATGTAAGGAATATGGTACTGCAATGCGCATCGGAACGAATCATGGTTCATTGAGTGATCGCATTATGAGCCGTTATGGTGATACACCACTTGGCATGGTGGAATCTGCTCTCGAATTTTTACGCATTTGTGAAGCAGAAAATTTTAACAATATTGTTTTGAGTATGAAGTCGAGCAATCCACAGGTAATGGTGCAGGCTTATCGTTTATTAATATTGAAGATGCATAAGGAGAATATGAATTATCCTTTGCATCTTGGAGTTACTGAAGCTGGTGAAGGAGAAGATGGAAGAATAAAATCAGCAGCAGGGATAGGAACATTGCTGGAAGATGGAATTGGTGATACGATCCGTGTTTCATTAACAGAAGATCCGGAGTTTGAAATTCCTGTTGCAAAAGCTCTGGTGAAGAGATATGAAAACCGGGCAAATCATGAAGCAATTCCTGAAGCAGATAAAATTCATATCGAATCTTATCATCCTTATGAATATATAAAAAGAAAAACACTGGATGTAAATTTCACAGGTGGTTCTCATGTTCCGAAAGTGATCAGTGATTTAAGCGGATCGGAAAAAATTACTCCTGCTTCTCTTTTTGGATCAGGTTACGCATATAGTATTCCACTTGATAAATGGAATATCAGTGATCAGGCCTGTGATTTTATATATACAGGAAGTAACGCTCTTGATTTTGAAATTCCGGGAACACTGAGTGTAATTATGAAAACATCTTCCTGGAAAACTCAGGAACAGAAAGAAAGACATTATCCGTTGTTTACGTTAACAGAATTTATTTCGTCGGATAAAATTTCTGATGACATGAACTTTGTTTTGGTTAATGAGAAAGATGTTTATCATTCTTCCATGCAACAACTATTTTCTAAAATGAATAAGGTTGTGGTAGTATTAAACACTGATAATCTCCATGCTATGGCATCACTTCGCCGCATGTTTTTAGAGATGAATAAAATTGCATTGAACAATCACCTTGTATCACCACCTGTAATTATTCTGCGTGAATATGTTGCTATATCAGCTGATGATCTGCAACTGAATGCATCCACTGATTTTGGAGGTTTGTTCCTCGATGGATTTGGTGATGGCATCTGGATTAAAGCTGGAAATATTGCATCAGCATCTGCAATCAATGCTCTTTCATTCGGAATATTGCAGGCATGCAGACAACGTATTTCAAAAACAGAATATATTAGTTGCCCAAGTTGCGGACGTACGTTATTCAATCTGCAGGAAACAACAGCGCAGATACGTATGCGTACTTCTCATCTCAAAGGACTTAAAATCGGAATCATGGGTTGTATTGTAAATGGTCCTGGTGAAATGGCAGATGCAGATTATGGTTATGTGGGAAGTGGCCCCGGGAAAATTACTTTATATAAAGGAAAAGAAGTGGTAATGCGTAACGTAGAGACTGATAAAGCCGTTGAAGCATTAATTGATTTAATTAAAGAACATGGTGACTGGGTGGAAATGCCTGAACTGGTTTGATCAGCTATATATATGATAAGTTCAAACAAAATCATCTTTCATAATATTCCCTCTATCGATTATAAAGAATGTTGGGATTTACAGGAGCATCTGCTGCAAAATGCTGTTGACCGTAAAATGGCGAACAGGGAAGTGCCTGCAGAAGATCAGGTTTTACCGGAACATCATCTTGTTTTTTGTGAACATCCACACGTTTATACTTTAGGAAAGAGTGGTCATGAAAAACATTTACTGGTGAATGATGAATGGTTGAAAAAAAAGAATGCAACATATTATCGTATAAATCGTGGTGGTGATATTACTTATCATGGTCCTGGCCAATTAGTAGGTTATCCTGTTTTTGATCTCGATCAGTTTTTTAATGATATACATAAGTACTTGCGTTTTTTAGAAGAGTCAGTGATAGTGATGCTTGCTGAATATGGAATTAAAGGTGATCGTATTGCAGGCTTAACAGGTGTGTGGCTGGATGCAGATGATCCTGCTAAAGCAAGAAAGATCTGTGCTTATGGTGTGCGGTGCAGCCGTTGGGTTACTATGCATGGCTTTGCACTGAATGTAAATACCAACCTTGAATATTTTAATTATATAGTTCCTTGTGGTATTACGGATAAGTCGGTTACTTCTATGCAGAAGGAACTGGGTTATGAAGTGGATATGGAAGAAGTAAAAATTAAAATGTTAAGAGCGATGGAAGAAGTATTTCATTGTACAATTGTTACTGATGATAAACAGATTTCAGCAATTGTTTCACATAAAATAGCAGTATGAAAAAAATTCTCAAAGTTATTGCATGGATCATTGGTGTTCCTGTTCTTCTTATTAATATATATATCCTGTTCAGCGGAAAAACTTATTTATATAAAGCACTTGCATATAATTTTGTTGATATAGATGATAACACACTTTTTAATCAGCGTAAGGTAGAAGCATCGCAGGGAATTGAATGGCCTTTGAAGAGTAATTATAACACCATGAAAGCTCCGGATTATCTCATTGAAGAACTGGAAAAATATAAGAGTGTTGCTTATCTTGTTATTCAGAATGATTCTATTCTTTATGAAAAATACTGGGAAGGATATTCTGATAAATCAATATCGAATTCTTTTTCCATGGCAAAAAGTATTATCGGTATAATGACAGGAATTGCTTTGGATGAAGGAAAAATAAAATCGCTTGATCAACCTGTTGCTGATTTTATTCCTGAATTTAAAGATGGTGAAAAAAGTAAGATAACGATCCGTCATTTGTTAATGATGAGTTCCGGTCTCGACTGGGATGAAGCTTATGCCAATCCATTATCCGTTACTACAGAAGCTTATTATGGAACAGATTTATATAAAATTGCAACGCAGCAAAAAGTAATTCAGGAACCGGGAAAGGAATTTATATATCAGAGTGGTAATACAGAGTTGCTGGGATTGATTCTTGAGAATGCAACAGGAAAAAGTCTGAGTGAATATGCATCAGAAAAGTTATGGAAGCCATTACATGCAATGAATAATGCAGAATGGAGTCTGGATAAGGAAGATGGTCGTGAGAAATCGTATTGTTGTTTTTATTCCAATGCCCGTGATTTTGCACGCATTGGTGCTTTATATATGCATAGCGGAATGATGTTCGGAAAACAGATTGTTTCTTCTGATTATGTAAAGACATCGGTTATTCCAGCACCTCTTACAGATTCCGGAAGTAAAAATGAAGTATATGGTTATCACTGGTGGATTACCAGGTATGAAAATCATAAAGTGTTTTATATGCGCGGAATTCTTGGTCAGTATGTACTGGTTTTTCCTGATGAAAATATGATTGTAGTACGTTTAGGTCACCAGCGTCCACCAAAAACGGATGATGGTGAACTTACTGATGTACCTGTTTTTCTGAAAGGAGCACTTGAAATGGCCGGTCATTAATTATCATAATTATCTTTGCAGTATGTTAAAAGATATTCCACAGTTGCAGGTTACTGATATTGCCATTGCAATTGTTCCTGTAGAGGATAGTGTAATAGAGAATGAAGAAGATGCATTGTGGGAAGTTTACATTCTCAATCTTAAAAGTGAACCTATTGAAAATGTAATCGTAAGTTCACAGGGCTATGGTTCCTACCAGGGTGAGTCAGTAAAAACAAGTATACTGCGCCAGTTTTTAGGCACCATTGAAGCAGGCAGTTATATGCAGGTAGAAGCCATTCAGAAAAAAGTTTTTGGATTAAATAATGAATACTGGGTAAGCTTTTATATCAATAAAGAAATCTTCGATAAGAAATATGTTTTTCTTCCCGAATCCATCAGCGAAGAATTTTATACACATATTCCATTGATTGATCTTCGTGGAGTGATGATAAAATGAGTGCTGGGTACTGAGTGCTGAGTACTGAGTTTTTTTCTCTGTGAACCCTGTTCCTCTGCGATCTCTGCGTGAAATCAGAAGTATCAATAGAGATATAAACACTAAGCACAAGAAGAATACAGTCTTGATACTTGTGTCTTGATACTTTTTTTCTCTGCAATCTCTGCATCTCAGCGATCTCTGAGTGAAACAATAATCATCAAAAAAAAAGATAAACATCAAGTATTAAAAAAATTCAATCTTGATACTTGATACTTATGTCTTGATACTATTTTCATTATCATTGCATATAGTTATATTATCCGTTGCAGTATTTTAATTCGGATAAAATCCAACTTTATATATAATTTCTAACCTTATATATATATGTTAAACAACGTATCATTAAATTCAATTCTATGTCTGGATATTGAAACCGTTCCTCAATATCCATCATTTGTACAGCTACCTGATCCTGTTAAAAAACTGTGGTTACGCAAAGCAGAATTTCTAAAGCGTAAGGAATCAGAAGAAGGAATGTCGCTTTATGAAAGAGCCGGTATTTACGCGGAATTCGGCAAGATCATCTGCATCACCATCGGTTATATTACCGGTCATTCAAGAGAGCGTAAGTTCAGGCTTCAATCTTTTTTTGGAGATGATGAAAAGGAATTACTTGCATCATTTATT
>JBDTVD010000276.1:0-5051 GCA_040007375.1 Bacteroidota bacterium
ATCAGGTTGAACATCATCTGCAATCTGTGCTGCCTCACGCATAGAATTTATATCACTTCCAAAAAGCTGAATTCCAATGGGCCGTTCATATTCAAAAATATCCAGCTTCTGAACACTCTTGGCAGCATCCCTTATCAACCCTTCAGAACTGATAAACTCAGTATACATAAGATCTGCACCTTCCTGCTTGCATACATAGCGGAATGGCGGATCACTTACATCCTCCATGGGAGCAAGTAATAACGGGAATGACCCCAGCTCAATGTCGCCAATTTTAACCATGTTGTTTTGAATTCTCCTTTTCTATCTTCGGGGCTGCAAATTTAGAGTAAAATGAAGTTAAAAGGAACACTGTCTGATCTTTCATTTTTAGGAAAATCATTGGTTTTTATAGGTATCTGTCTGTTCATGATAGGCCTTTGCAGTGGCCTGGCTTATTATCTTTCAATGGCTATATTTAAAATCAACCTGCTTGAAAAAGACCTGTTCGCACTACATGGAAAAAACCAGAATGTGATCAATAGTTTTAAACTTACACAGGGATTTTCTGCTGCAGGCTTATTCATTTTCGGACCATTACTTTCGGTTTTCCTGTTAGAAAAAAATCCGTCAGAATATCTGAAATTAAACAGACGTCCTTCATTACAACTTTGTTTTGTTATTTTCATTCTGATGATATTAAACACTCCCGTCATCAATCAACTCTTTTATTTCAACCAGCAGATGGCACTTCCTGCGTGGATGCATTCTCTAGAAGTGTGGATGAAAGAATCAGAGCAACAGGCAACATTACTGACGGATGCATTTCTAAGTACAGTATCTCTGAACGGTCTCTTTTTTAACCTCATAGTAATAGCGCTGATTCCTGCAATTGGTGAAGAGTTATTGTTCAGAGGATTAATTCAACAATGGCTTCAAAAAACAACTGGCAGAAAGCACCTTGCTGTTATTGTTACTGCTGCCTTATTCAGTGCTATTCATATGCAATTTTATGGCTTCCTTCCACGAATGGCTTTAGGTATGCTTCTGGGTTATGCCTTTTTATGGAGTGGTTCACTATGGCTTTCTATAATTGGTCATTTTACAAATAATGCAATTGCAGTTTTTTTTGCTTTTTATGCGAAGAAAAACGGGCTGCCTTTCAATCAGGATACAGTTGGAACTGAGAAAGGTGATATCTGGTTGCTGTTGATTTCTGCTTTTATAGTCTGTGCAGGGCTAATTTACATGCACAGAAACAGAATTATTAACCCTGAAAAAACGCATTTGTCGGATTAGTGTCATTGGCGGTCGAATTAAAGTAAACACCATTGATTAATTGCATCAGTGAAATGATGAATTCCTATATTTGCTATCCTGCAAAACAATTCCGGAAAAAATTATATAAAATAAACTGTTTAGCAGGAATAAATCTCTCACAAAACACATTTAAACAATTATCTTATAGATGAAAAAATTACTTATCGCACTTTGTCTGTTTACAGTTGCAGCACAAGCACAGGAAAAATGTCTTTCAGAAATATTATTTCAGGAGGAAGCAAAAAAAGATCCTTCCTTATTTGAAAAAAGACAACGCCTGGAAGAATTTACTGAATCCTGGATACAGCAAAACAGTAATGCTCAACAACGTAATACCTCGTCAGCAGCAACCTATGTTATTCCTGTTGTTTTTCACGTGATTCACAGAGGTGGTGGTGAAAATATTTCAGATGCTCAGATCATGAGTCAGATTAATGTGTTGAATGCAGATTTCCGTCGTTTAAATGCAGATACCGGAAACACACCAACTCCCTGGTTACCTATTGCTGCTGACTGCGATATTGAATTCAAGTTAGCCCAACTCGATGATTTAGGTGAGTGTACCACAGGCATTACCCGTACATATTCTCCTTTAACCACCAATGCAAGAAACAATGTTAAATCACTTATCTACTGGCCAGCTAATAAATATCTTAATATCTGGGTAGTTGAAAGTATTGAAAACACAAGTACGATTGTAGGTGGTATTGTAGCTGGCTTTGCCCAGTTTCCGGGAACAGGACCTTTAACTACTGATGGTATAGTGGTGCGTCATGATTATTGTGGCACAATTGGAACTGCAGCAAATACGGGTGGCTTTGGCAGAACATCAACACATGAAATTGGTCATTGGTTCAACTTAAGACATATCTGGGGTGATGAGCCAAATTGTGCTCAGGATGATTTTGTAAGCGATACTCCATTACAGGCAACCTATACTTTCAGTACATGTCCTGCATTCCCATTTTTTGATCAGTGCGCTGCAACAGGGAATGGAGCAATGTTTCCAAATTATATGGATTATACGGATGCTGCCTGTCAGAATATATATACAATTGGTCAGAGTAACCGTATGCATGCTGCCTTAAACAGCCCTACAAGCGGCAGAAATAATCTTTGGTCACCAGGTAATCTCACTGCAACAGGTACTGATGGTGTTTCACCTGTGGTATGTAGTCCGGTTGCTGATTTTCTACCTAAACAGAAATTTGTATGTGAAGGAAATGCTGTTCCATTTAAAGATCTTTCATGGGGTGGTGCAACTACTTCGCGTTTGTGGACATTTAATGGTGCAACACCAGCTACCGATACATCAGCATTACCTTCCGTTGTTTATCCAACTGCAGGATTATATGATGTAAGTCTTGCTGTAACAAACAGCACAGGAACATCAACTAAAACAGTTAATGATCATGTTGTGGTAAGTCCGCTTGCAACAAGTTTATCTGTTAACTGGTCAGAAGGTTTTGAAGCAGGAACATTCCCTTTCAACGACTGGTATATTGGAAATGAAAATGGAGGCAGTGAATGGGAAGTAACAGGAGCTGCTTCGGCGACAGGTTTTAACTCTTTATTCGTTGACAACTTTGGAGGAGGACAGAAAGGACAGGAAGAATTTATTACTCCTGCTTTCAATCTATCAGGTGTTACAGGTACTAATATGACTTTTAAACTTGCATTCGCTTACAAGTCAAATGCTAATTTAAATGATGACAGACTTGTTATATATTCTTCAACAAATTGTGGGCAGACATGGACTTTAAAACGCACAATTGGTGGTACTGCCTTAAGCACAACTACTGGATTTTATTCAAGTCCATTTACACCTGCACCATCTGATTGGGCTTTGGAAACAGTTAATCTGACTTCTACAACAATTTCTAACAAACCAAACGTACGTTTTAAGTTTGAGTACACATACGCTTACGGAAACAATATATATATTGATGATATTAATCTGACAGGAGTTGTTGATGTTCAGGAAGCATTATCAGAAAGCGCCAATATTCAGGTCTATCCAAATCCATCAGAAGAACATACTTATGTTTCCTTTACAACATTAACAGCCGGTAAAGTTGTTCTGGAAGTACTTGATGTAATGGGCAGAAAAATTCAGACAATAAATAATGATTTAGATTCAGGTGATCATCAGATCCTGTTATCAAATCATCTGGATGCAGGTACTTATTTTGTGAGATTATTGCTCGACAATGGAACCATCACACGTAAAGTGGTGATGAACTAAAATTTTAAATTTCTTCTTCTTTTAAATATCTGTCGTAATGAAAGTTACTTACGTGGTTTGTGCTGTTTTAACAGTAATGTGCAGTTGTATAAACGCCTTTGCTCAACAGCAGGTTGAATACCGCGAATGTGATACTGAAATCATGTGGCAGAAGGCATTGCAAAAAAATCCTGAGCTCGCGGAAAAAGCAAAAATGTCACTGGAATTTTTTCGTGAATATGCTGGCCCGGATCAGAAAGTGGAAACATCATCAGTACCTGTACTATATATAATTCCAACAGTGTTTCATGTAATACATGATTATGGAATTGAAGATATCAGTAAAGCGCAGATTCTTGATGCAATTGACATTTTGAATAAATCATTTCAAAAACTGAATGATGATACGAATGATGTGATTCCTTTATTCCAACCCATCTTTGCCGACTGCCAGATTGAGTTCCGGCTGGCTACACTTGATCCATCAGGAAACTGTACTGATGGTATTAACAGAATTCAATCTGACGATACTTATAACGCCGGTGATAATGTAAAAGGGCTTATTGACTGGCCAAGTAATAAGTATTTAAATATCTGGGTTGTTTCGAATATTGGCAGTGGTGCTGCAGGTTATTCTTATTATCCGGGCATCTCATCTGGTGACGATGGCATTGTTATCCGACATGATTATGTAGGTGGAATTGGAACATCTAACGGAAGTAATTATACTGAACGATCATTGACGCATGAAGTGGGACACTGGTTAAATCTGCCACATACATGGGGATCAACAAACACTCCAGGTGATCCTGCAAATTGTGGTACTGATGACGGGGTTTTTGATACACCAAATACTGCCGGGACAAATAATTTCTCCTGTAATGTAAACCAAAACACTTGTGGACAGATTGACAACGTTCAGAATTATATGGACTATGCAGGATGTCATAAAATGTTTACTAATGGACAAAAAGCCAGAATGCATGCAGCATTGAATTCAGGCATCGGCCAAAGAAATAATCTGAGTACTCCTTCTAATCTTGCAGCTACAGGAACAGAGGATGGCACACTTGAAACCATCTGTAATCCGGTAGCTGATTTCAGTGACAGGAATCTCGCTATATGCTCAGGCACTCAAGTTCATTTCAAAGATCTTTCCTGGGGTGATGATATTACATCATGGCAGTGGACATGTCCAGGAGGAACACCGGCTTCCTCTACTTCTGCAAATCCTGTTATTCAATATGATGTGCCGGGAATTTATGATGTAACTCTGAATGTTGGTACTGCTACAGGAAACAGTCAATTAACAAGAACAGCTTTTGTACAGGTTCTTGAAGACACCGGATTAATTACTGTTCCATATACAGAAGGTTTTGAAACCATTTCATTATCCGGTTCAGGATGGACAACTGAAAATCCTGATAATAATAATACATGGGCTATTACATCTGTTGCAGGAGCATCAGGAAATAAGTCTCTTCAACTCATCAACCAAACAGGAAATTCATCAGGAAGCAGAGATGCT
>JBDTVD010000277.1:0-4982 GCA_040007375.1 Bacteroidota bacterium
GAACCGGTTTTTTTATTTTATGATGTAATTAAGTTATTTATTGATAATTATTTTCCTGGTAATAATTTCCTTGTCCATCTGCATCCGCACCATATATATTCCTGATTGGTTAAGTTCAAACGTAGCATACTCAGCATCTGGTTTTTCATGTAATACAATCTTTCCCTCCGTATTAAAAACAGTTACTGCATTCATTATTTCCTGAGATCTGATGTGAATTATTCCCGCACCTGGATTTGGAAATATGGAAATATTCTCTGCAATTGCAGAATGATTATTAATTCCAACAGGAACACTGAGTTTTGCAATAAATATATCTGAACTTCCTGAATTTGATAGTGTATACGGACCGATATTTAATGGAGCACTCTCATAATATCCTGTTGTATATATTGCTCCGGAATTGTCATGTGCCATACTCATTATATTATCTCTGCCTGTACTACCGGCACTTTCCACCCAATATATATTTCCTGATGAATCAAGTATAGAAACAAAAAAATCAACATCAGAAGGAAGAGCTATCGGAAAATTGCCAAACTGAAATGCACTCTCATAATTTACTGCAACGGTAATAGTTCCTGAGTTGTTTATTTCAATATCATCGGCTCTTTCATTATCTGTTCCGCCAGCACTCAAAGCCCACTGCACATTACCGGCACTGTTTAATTTAAGAATGAATAAATCTTCGGAAAGAGGAGTGGAGTTATTCAGTGTAAAGGTTCCTGCAGTTATAGAAGGTGAATTATAGAAACCGGCAGCAACAATATTTCCTGCAGCATCAGCATCAATATGATTAACGCCATCATCACCGGTTCCTGCGAAACTTTTTGCCCAGGTTAAATTTCCTGTTGCATCATATTTCAAAATCAACGCATCAAGTGAACTGCTGTTTGCATTATTCAGTATAGTTCCTGATGCAGAGAAAACACTACTGAGAAATCCACCTCCAACAATAATATTTCCCAACCCATCCAATGTTACAGTGGTGCCATAATCATTACTGTTACCACCTGCATTTTTCCCCCACAATTCATTTCCTGCAGTATCATACTTAAGAAGAAATAAATCAGCTGAGTTACCTGCAGAATTTACAACAGTGCCTGTTCCAAAGCTAAAGGTGGGACTGAAAAACTCTCCTGTTACATATATATTTCCTGCTGCATCTGTTGCTATGTCTCTTGCTCCTTCACCATCCGTTCCTCCTCCGGCAGATGACCAGAGATAATTACCATTTGCATCGTACTTTGCTACATAGAAGTCGGAACCACCATTAGATATAAGTGTATCATTATCGAACACAGAACCATTTAGAAAATTTCCGGTGATATATATATTTCCGGCAAGGTCATTACAAATACCAAACACATTTTCAATCTGATCTCCTCCGATTCTTCTTGCCCACTTTACACTTCCATTGTTTGAATACTTAACAAGAAAAATATCAGTATTATTAAAACTTCCTGATGATGTGATATTTATTGTATCAAAGAAAATAGTGTTTTTAAAATTGCCTGCGACAATGACATCACCATTAATAGTATCCGAACATATCGCTAAACCTGCATCATTGTTTGCACCACCAATACCATGTGCCCATTCCCAGGTTGGATTTTGTGAATAGATAGTATGAAATGCAAGAAGCAAAATAAAGGAGAGTAGATTTTTCATTACAGCGTTGTTGATAGCAGAATTTTTTGGAAACGTAAAAATAGAAAAATATTGATGCGAAGGATACAGTGTAAGCATAACACCTGATGCAAAGGCAAAAATGAAATAATGCAGGAAGTACAGTGTCTTTAATCAGATGCCGGCGATAATGTGTAAAAATTTTAGACCTGGAGATAAAACCAAGATATTGCTGGTTTTGTGTAACCGGTAGATTCCATGAATTGTACTTATCAAATTTAATGAGCACATCTTCCATGTTTTCATCAATATCAATAGTAGCAGAAGGAGCACTCATCAGGTCTTTAATAAATATTTTATCATACAACTCCCTTGAAAAAATAAGCTGACGGACATTATCAAGAAGAATAATTCCTTTCAGATTATTATTCTCATCAACAACGGGAAAAATATTTCTCTTGCAATGTGATATGGCATCTACCAGTTCTCCCAGAGTATTATTTTCTTTTACGGGAATGAAATCTGTTTCCAGGAAATTTTTGAGATGCATTTTTGAAAGTACAAGTTGATCTTTATTGGTATTTATTAAATCTCCTTTCAACGCCAGCTTTTTTGTATAAACCGAAAAGGGTTCAAAATATCTGGAGACAAGAAATGAAATAGAAGATACCATCATCAACGGAACAAACAGCGCATAACCACCTGTAATTTCTGCAATAAGAAATATAGCAGTAAGTGGTGCATGTATAATTCCACTCATTAATGCAGCCATTCCAATCACAGTAAAATTAACTTCATTCAAATGTGCAATACCTGTGAGATTGACACAGTGTGCAAAGGAATATCCACACATGGCACCGGTAAATAAAGAAGAACCAAACATACCACCATTTCCTCCTGCACCAACAGTAAGTGATGTAGCAACTACTTTTAAAAGCATAAGTGTGATGGTAATGATAAGCACTGTATATATTCCGGCTGATGGTATAATAACGCTGTCGTGTGTTAAAGCAAACGGATTGTTGTGAAGTAGTTTCAATACACTTTCATAACCTTCACCATATAAAGGTGGAAAAAAGAAAATCATAATACCTAATAGTAATCCTCCGCTGATTGCTTTTGCATAAGGCTTTTTAATTTCACTGAAAGTATCACCAATAAAAAAATAAGTGCGTATTGCATAAACAGAAATAAATGCAGCAATAAAACCGAATGCTATATAAAATGGTAAGTGATTGGATTGCCAGTTATCAGTGATGAGTACAAACGGCTGACCGGAATAAATTACTCTTGACAGCAGTGAGGAAGAAGCTGATGAAATTAATAACGGAACAATTACAGGAAGCGGCATGTCAACCAAAAGAATTTCAAATGCGAAAATTACTCCTGCAATGGGTGCATTAAAAATTGCTGCAATTCCTGATGCTGCACCACATGCTAACAATAATGTTCTTTCTTTATCACTGAACCGAAGCCATCGTGCAGCATTACTTCCTATGGCAGCTCCTGTTGAAGCAATCGGTGCTTCCAGTCCTGCAGATCCACCAAAGCCAACAGTGAGAATACTTGTCAGCATCTGCGAATACAACTTATCTTTCTTTACAAAACTTCCTTTACGTGAAATGCTATATATAATATTGGTAACACCTCTACCTAATTCTCCCTTCCTGAATACCTGCGTATATATAACTGTAAGAAGAATTCCGATGGTAGGAAAAACAAAAAGCAGGAAAGGAAGTTGATAATTGGCCGTTAAGTAATGAGTACACCGTTGAATAAAATGAACACCGTTTTTCAAGAGTACAGCACATAAGGCAGACAGCAATCCGATAATTACACTTGTAAAAATAAGCGACGTTTTATTATCGAAATGTTTTTTGCGCCAGATGCCTAAGTGTAAGAAGTTCATTGGAAGAGAAAAAAGTGAGATGCAGTACTAAACAGCATCAAAGATAAAACATACTGAAGTAATCAGCCGGAATAAAATAATTCTTCTAACAGTATTCTTAATTTCATAACACCGCTTCAGCAGCAGCTTCACCCGTATTGATAGCACCTTCCATAAATCCCTGCCAGTCCGCCAGATGTTCTCCTGCAAAATGCGTATTTAAAAAAGGTTTTTTCAAAACAGGTTGCAATCCAAACCACTGACCTTTTCCATATACTGCATACGAACCTTTCGAATATTCATCTTCTCCCCAGTAATAATTGGTTTGTTTTTCAATTAAACTTTTTACATCACCGAAATAAGGTGATAACGATTGTTGAAGCATATCAGCCTTCCAGTTGTCCGATTGATTTGCTATAACCTGTGCTTTATCACCAATAGTGTAGGAAATTAAAACACCTTTTTTTGATGCCTGGTTTTTTGTTGCATGATAAAAATAATGTGCAGGAGTATCTGTTACCATATCAAAATTTTCCTCTTTCCAGAAACGATCTTTAAACAGAACAGGATTTTTATTGATGCGTGCATATTGCAGTTCATTCATAGCAAGCTGCATTTCCAAAGGTAATTCAGGTTCCCATTTTATTTTCTTTACAGCAAAAGTAGGAGCAGTACAAATCAATTTATCTCCTTCAAACTGTTCTCCGTTGCTGCAATATACTGTTACTTTATCACCTTGCACAATTCTTTCAACGGTATGACCTTTATATATTTTATCTTTCCCTATTTTCTCACCAAGTTTCATTGCAAGTGATGCATTGCCTCCTTTTATTTTAAAATCCATTTCATTTTTAGGACTACTCTCTGCATATTCAGCCAATGCAGCATAAGCAGAAACAGAACGAATGGTTTCACCAAAATCTGTACTGTCTGTCAATTCTCTGATGTCAAGATCTCTTCCATCGCAACCATTGTTAACGAGATAGCGCCACCAATCCATCCTGTCCAGTTTTATTTTATCATCTTCTGTTAACTGTGAATAGTTTTGCAATAAAGATTCAAACTTATTTTTCCATGCATCAGAATAATCCCATTCATTTTTTTTAGAATATTTTCCTTTATATATAAGATGTGTATCAAACTGGTTGTTGTCCAGCTTCAGTCCCATCTCATCTGTTAAAGCAATCAGCCGTTCATGCGATGCACCCACCCATTCAGCTCCCAGTTCCACAACAAGATTTTCTTTTTCATCCATGTTATGAGAAAACACACGGCCACCAATTCTGTTTCTTGATTCCAGCACAACAAAATCAATATTCTTTTTCTGCAGATAATAGGCAGCAGATAATCCTGCAAATCCGCCACCGATAATAATAACCCTGGTTTTTTTACCAATAGAAAATCCTGGTAATGATGTTGCCAGTAATATTCCGCCGGTAACTAATGTACTCTGCTTTAAAAATTC
>JBDTVD010000278.1:0-4952 GCA_040007375.1 Bacteroidota bacterium
CTATCATATTAAATCACAAAAAAAGATGATGTAATTGCAATTTCAATCCTGAAACTTTAGACTTTCGCATTCGTATTAATTAATCCTGTACCGATAACAAGGGAAGGCAATTAGCTATATTTGCAAATATGATAAATCGTTTTAACATCTTCATTATCTTAAGTTTATGCATTACTCTTTCAGGATGCCGTTCTACACGCGACATTACTTATTTCCAGGAGGGCAACTCTTCTAAAGGATCCGACAAGGTGGTGTTCCCGAATTTTGATAAGGATAAAAATGCAAAGTTCTCCACTTTCGAAGCTATTATTGCTCCAAGCGATATCCTTTCTATCTATGTAAGCAGCTTAAGTCCTGAAGCAACAGCCTTCTTTAATACTGTTAATACACCGGATCAATCCAGCAATGCATTTACCACACGTACTTCGGTAGGTTATCTTGTTGATATAAATGGGATGATTGAAATGCCTTTGATAGGGAGAATAAAATTAGGAGGACTTTCAACACGTCTTGCCATTGATACCCTTACACATCGTCTTGAAAATTACCTCCAGAACCCAACCGTAAGAATCTATTTTGAAAACTTCCGCATTACTATTTTAGGAGAAGTTGCACGTCCCGGAATATTTACTGTTACGAATGAAAAAATAAGTCTTACCGAAGCAATAGGCATGGCAGGTGATTTATCCATTTATGGTGATCGCAAAAGTGTAATGCTCATCCGTGAAGAGAATGGAGAAAAGAAATTCATCACTCTGGATCTTACCAGCCGTGATCTTTTTCAATCACCTTATTATTACCTGCATTCCAATGATGTATTATATGTTGAACCGGTGAAAGCACGCATTGCACAGAGCGATAATTTCTACCGTGTTGCACCGTTTATAATGAGTACCATAACTTTAATTGCAGTATTAATTACCCGGTTTGGAACCAATAATTAATGCTGAACACTTCTTACCTTTGAAATAGTAATAATTCCTGAATGGAAAATAACACAACAACGCCAAACAATTTTCCGGGTTATCCGAATCAGCAGAACCCAGCACAACAGCAGGAGTCTCCTTCTCAATCAGGAGAGTTTAACCTGAAGCATATATTTAATAAGTTCTTCCTGCGTCACTGGTACCTTTATGTGTATACACTGGTGCTGGCAATGATTACAGCTTATTTTTATAACTGGTATGCTACTCCTATTTACTTTACAAGTTCAACAGTACTTATTAAAGATCCACGACAGAATCAAACCGGTAACGATTTACTTTCTAAACTGGGTACTTATGATAATATCGGTACCATGGATAATGAGATTGGTGTTATCCGTTCCCGTGCACTCATTCATAAAACATTAAGTGAACTGGGTTTTGATAAATCCTATTATCTGAAAGGTGATGTTAAGACTTCAGAATTATATAAAGAGTCGCCTATTGCTCTGGAAGCTGATACACTTTATCGTGTTGCAACAAATGCTGCTTTGAATATTCAGATCATCAGTGCTTCAAAATATAAAATCATAAAAGGCGATAGAGCTACCATCTATAGTTTCGGACAAACTATAATGCATAAGTTTGGAAAATTCAGGATTAATAAAACTGCCTTTTTCGTTGATAAGTATTACAGCAATCCTAATGCGGAAAAGACGAACATTATGGTCCGTTTTAATGATATGGATATACTTACCGATACTTACCAGGGCAGTTTGAAAGTGGAACCGGTAAGTAAACAGGCTTCTTTATTACAGATTTCGATGCAGGGTCCGGTGAAAGCTAAAACGGAAGATTTCCTCAACAAGCATTGTGATGTATATATAAAGAAGGGAACTGAGAATAAAAATGAATATGCAGTAAACACTTTGAAGTTTATTGATGAACAACTGGAGTTGCTTACACGTGATATTGATATTAATGAAGCTAACGTAGAAGGTTTCCGCGTTAAGAAAGGCATCACCGATTTAAATATAGAAGCAGGATCATATCTCGAAGCAGTTAAGAGTTTCGATTATAAAATAAGTGATATACAGGTGCAGTTGAGCTTCCTCGATTACCTGGAAAAATATCTTACCAGTGGTCATGAATTATCCGGCAATGTTTCTCCATCAACCATTATGGTGAATGATCCTTCGCTGCAGAATATGGTTATCAAACTTTCCGATCTTGAAAATCAGAAGAAATCAAAATCATCCATTATCAAAACAGGCAATCCTGTTATCAAACAGCTGACAGATGAAATTGAAAATACACGTGCACAGATCCTGGAAACTATCAGAAGCTCCAGAAATGGTTTGAGTGCATCGTTGCAGGAAGCACAGATTCAGAAAGGTTCCATTCAAAGTAAACTCCGGTTGTTACCAAGTTCACAGCGGGAGTTAACATCACTGATGCGTGGTTCCAATATTAAAGAAACTTTATACCAATATCTCCTTCAGAAAAAAGCAGAGACAGCAATTCTCTTAGCATCAACAACAGCCGACAATCGTGTTGTGGATTCTGCAAGAACATTTCCGAAACCATTAAAACCGGTGAAGAGTCTTACCTACTCTGTTGCATTATTATTAGGATTAATTCTCCCTGCATTAATTATATATATAAGGGATGTTATGAACGATAAAATAAGTGATCGTTTTGACCTGGAGCGATTAACTAACATTCCGATTTTAGGAATGATTGGATTAAGTGCATCCAAATCAAGTTTAGTAGTTACTGAAAAACCAAATTCACATATATCAGAAGCCTTCCGTTCCATTCGTACCAATCTTCAGTATTTCAGTCAGAACAAGGAGAAGAATACCATTATGATTACTTCTTCCATCAGTTCGGAAGGAAAGAGTTTCTGTTCTATCAACCTGGCCGTGATGATGTCGCTTTCAGGAAGAAGAACGGTGTTGGTGGGATGTGATTTACGTAAGCCTAAAATTACAGTTGGTTTCGATTTTACGAGTGAAGTTGGCTTAAGTAATTATCTTATCGGTATTGCAAATGAGAAGGAAATTATTCAGAATTCAGGATCTATACAAAATCTGGATATTATTTTATCAGGACCAAAACCACCGAATCCATCTGAGTTGATCATCTCCAAAAAGATGGATACACTCTTCGCCTATCTTCGCGAGCATTATGATTATATAATATTAGATACTCCGCCAATCGGATTAATTACGGATGCAATGGTGTTATCGAAATATGCTGATGTAATTGTTTATGTGGTTCGTCAGAGTGTTACACGCAAACATCATCTCAATTTTATTAATAACCTGTATGCAGAAGGCAAGATTAAAAATATCTGTATCGTACTGAATGCGCTTCGTGCTTCTAATAAGAGTTACGGTTATGGTTATGAATATGCTTATGGATATGGTTACGGATATGGTTATGGATATTATGAGGAAGATAAAAATGAGACTGGCATTGGTGCAACCTTCCGTAATATTTTCAGAAAGAAAAAAGTATCCTGATCAGCTTACCACTGAAAAAGCAATGTTGTGGTAAAGGAATTAATCAACCGCACAGGACGATCGATACGCAAAAAGTTTGATGCTGAATCGAAGACGTTAATTAAAAACAGTTCCTGGGTTTTTATTGCCAACTTTATTGGTGCCGGATTCGCTTTTTTAAGATCCATTGTTGTTGCACGGGGACTTGGAGTTGATATCCTGGGATATTATACCATTGCAATTGCTTTTGTAACTACCATACAGGAATTGCTGAAACTTAATGTAGCAACAGGCCTTATTAAGTTCGGTGCACAATATCTCACAGAAAAAAGAACGGATAAACTGGTTGCATTATTAAAAACATGCGTTGCTATGAGCATGGGCTCAGCGCTGCTTTCAGTTCTTATTATTGTAGGAATTGTTACCGCAGGTTATGATAATTTCATTGAGAAACCCGGACTGGAAGTGTTTATCATCTTCTACGCATTGGTAAGTGGACTTTCTTTTATGGATAACATAGGAAAGGGTGTGCTGAAACTCTACTACCGTTTCCGCACCAATTCCATTATCACCATCGTAATGGATACAATTGAATTCAGCATCATTGCAAGTGTTATTTATTTCTATCCTGCACGACTCGATTATTTCTTTGCTGCTGTAATTTCAAGCAGGCTGATCAATACAGTGGTGTGTAATCTTTCTGTGCTTCATGAATTGAAAAATGAACTTCTGCCATTCATGTCATCGAAAATGAGTTTGATCAGGAATGAATTGCGATCTGTTACACAGTTTACTATTGGTCATTCTTTCAGCAACACTTTAAAAACTTTTATGAACCAGGGTGATGTATTATTGCTCAACACTTTTTGCGGAGCCACACAGGTTGGTTATTATGCTGTAGCTAAGAAACTGGCTTATGCAGTACTCACTATCACTGATCCATTAGTTACTTCCATTTTTCCGCAACTGTCGGTATTGATTGCCCGGCGTAAATATGAAGAAACAAAAAAGATGCTGCGGCGCATTACAATGGTTACGGCCATTCCGCTTTCATTCGTGCTGTTCTTTGCTTTTGTTTTCAGAGATTCAATAATGGTAACACTTTACGGTAAAGAGTTTATTCCTGCTGCTGCTCCTTTCTTTATTCACCTGGTAGGTGCTGTTCAGGGCTCTCTCTTTTTCTGGGTACTACCTCTCATTCAAAGTATTGGCATGACAGGGCTGCGTTTCAGGATATATATTGCTGCTATTATCGCAGGAGCCGGTGTTGCTTATCTTTTTATCCCTTCTCTGCAGTCATCAGGTGTTGCACTTGGGCTTCTTACATCCAACCTTATTATTACCGCAACTTTTCTTTTCTTTGCTTTCAGGAAGATCAACGGAGAACAAAAACAGGGGGAACCCGTATAACGATTACTCTCATAGTTAAAGTCACTAATGTCTATATATAAAGCAAGCAGCCGGCTTAATGCTTTGAAAAACCCTGTTGCGGTGATGTCGTTCGCATTGGGCAATAAGCATA
>JBDTVD010000279.1:0-4930 GCA_040007375.1 Bacteroidota bacterium
TTTACAAGCTTCTACAATATCTCCATCCGGTGTATATTCAACATCGGGATGCTCTAAGTCCCAAAATATCCAACGAATTTTTTTATTATTATCATCATCATCAATTTGGGAATAAACTACAGGATAATATCCTGTTTTCTGTGAGTGATTACGAGCATTAACAAAATATTTTGCAAGCGTATTACCTTTTAGGTTTTCCTGTTGTTTAACATACCATTCCTTAAACCCTTCTATATCATTCATTGCTGCCTGTAAGCAAAAGGTTATACTACGTGATGCGGATAAAAAAGCACTTATAAAACATCTTGCCTGAAACAATTGATAATAATCATATGTAGTTTTTTCTAATTGATCTAGAAAAAAATCACTTTCTGCAATTTTATGTTCTACTATCTGAAATGATCGAGCCATTTTATTAAGATTGGTTTATCAAATTTAGGTATTGGAGTTTGACTTCCAAAATGTTCAGGGGGCATCAACTGCATCGCACTTTCCAGAACGTAGGAACCCGTAAAACGACATTTTCACAGAGTGCAATCTCTATAAAATAACAAAGCTTTGAACCTATTTAAAGACCCAAAGCGCATGATGGTAAAGCTTTCGTTAAAGTACTAAGCTCATTTCTTTAATAACGTCTATCGACTTATCTGCGTTCCTTAAAAAAATAACAAAGGTTTGTCTTCATCTATAATATATTCTGATAATGTTTGAAGTCCCCCTCACTCGTCCTGGTATGCAGGAGATTCACGTTTGTAAAGCGTGTGTAGAATCATTAATTCATGTAAATGCCCAATGATTAAATATAATTAAGACTTTTCCATTTTCAAATCTTCCTTCGACATCCGTATTTTTTTTTAACGAAGGATGTAAATTTTCAAATTATTTTCATCCGCACATCCACCTTCTCCTGCTCACCGGCATATATATCCACATCATCAATAACATATTCCTTATAACCTTCCTTACCAATTTTAAACTGATAAATCTCGGGATGCAGATGTGATAATTTATAACGACCATTTACGTCAGTTACTTCTTCAAAAATTATATGGTTACTGCTTAACACCACAGTGGCACCTGCTACCGGTTCACCTTTCTCTGTAGTAACGATTCCTGTAATTCGTGCCTGCAGAGTAGGTGCATTAACTATTTTTCGTGCATTTTTATAATCGCTGTAAAATGGTAGTGCTTCAAAAGTGAGCATCAATCCATCTAATTGGGTTAGTAATAATTGTGTTATAGTTTTTATTAATTGGGTAATGGCATCAGTTTGTGTTTTGCGATTGCCCTTTTCAACCTGTGGTGATACCATTACAGAACCATACGCTGCAAGGCAGTTCTGAAAATCATTCATCAACTCTTCTGTAATTGCAAATGTTATTTTGTCTGGTTCAGGAATTTCCAGTGCCGCATTATATATAGATTGCGAAAGTGTTAAAGCACTGGTGCTTCTACGACTTTTAATAGCAGTAAGTGTTATGTTCATTTTATTAAACAGCACCAGGTTATTTGTAACCGATGCATAAGCTCTCAACTTACCGCAAATTTTTAGGGCCGTGGCTGCAAGTTCATTCCTCTTGCTCTGTTTCTTTTCCGTATAACCCTTACGACTGCATTCCTGTTGCTTCTTTAATTCCATTAATGCATTAATATACTGTTGCAACTGTTCGTATGCAGTTTTCATTGCAGCATAGTCCTCAAACAACGTTTCATTTATCTGCAATACAGTACGTGTTGCATCAAACATCTTCAGGCGGTCATCAAACGTCTTTTTCATAATATATATCAGTTATAAATTGCAATTAGTAACTTGTCTTTAAAACAGTTATACAGGAGTGCATAAAATAAGTTGCAGTAAGAAATTGATGTGCATAGGTAGTAAACAGGGTTGCCGTAGTATAAAACTGCATTACCGTGTTATAAAATGAGCATGCCGCGACGTAAAACTGCGTCACCGTTTAATCAAACTATATGTCTGTATGAGGAAATGAAGTCATTATGCAGGAATATCATGTAACACTTCAGATAAATCGAAGCACCCATTTAAAAAAGCACTATGATCTCTTCCCAAACTGAAACGCCATCTCAATAAATCATATTACCAGACTGCTAAACTTTATCATCTGTTTATGAAATGGAAAGTTCGCAGTTGCAATAAATTATTAACTGTGGTGAATGAAGATGGTCTTCAGCACAGCACATCTCACAAAATTCAAAATTGCTTTAATCCGTTAAATCCTATAAAACCTGGTTCTGACAAAAATTCTCATCAATCCGTTAAATCCCGGTTCAGGAAAAAATTTTCAAAAACAAAAAAGTCCACTTTTTTAATTGACTTTTCTACTAATTACTTAGACATAAATTATCTCCGATTCAATTTGATGAAAGTACTTTTGCTTTAAGCCATTTCTGGAAACAAGATCTACTTTTCTATGCAGTTTTTGTTCAATGTAATCTGCAAGATCAATAAATTCCATTCCTACAGGTTTGCTGAAATCCACAATAATATCAATATCACTCTCCGGTGAAAAATCACTTCTAACATTAGAACCAAATAAACCGATTGATTGCACATAATACCGTTGAATTAATTCGGGTTTAAGATCAATAAGTGTTCGTTTTACTAGTTGCAGATCCAGCATGACTCAAAGTTAAACAATGCATCAGCTTTGCAGTACAAAAAAAAGCCATCCTCTCAGATGACTTTTTTTCCTTACTAGCTACTAACTACTAGCATCCAGTTACTCTTTCGTGATCCCGCTGGGGTTCGAACCCAGGACCCCAACATTAAAAGTGTTGTGCTCTACCAGCTGAGCTACGGAATCTGATTTCTGGTTAGCTATTGGTCATGTAGGCCAAAAGCGGGTGCAAAAATAGTATTCTAAATGTATTAACTGAAATTCTGACGGTACTTTTTTGCTAACAATGAAACACACTGAAAACCAGTAGCCCACAAGGTTATGAGCTTACTTCCGGACAACGTTTGAATTCTTTATTTCTATCAAACAGGTATCGGTAGGTATAAAAAGTCCGCCATTTTGTTGCTCCCAGGTTAACAGCCACTTTCAGCATTCTTGGATTAAAATCACCGATCCACGTCAGCACGCAATCCTTATAAGTTCCCTTTGGTATGATGGTTTGGTCTCCAAAAACAATCATTCCTGCTTCCAGTCCTTTGCCCTGCCATTCAGATACTACTCCGAAAATAGTTCCTACCATACGGTTGGGCCGGTGTACTTTATTATGCCATAGGAATTTTAGTTTCCCCAGCCAGTTCATATTACCCTTTACATATTTAAAAACCTGGTTTACTTCGGGCAGACTGATGAAAAAAGAAACAGGTTTGCCTTCAAAAAAAACGAAGATGATGATGTCAGGATCAATAACAGGTTTCATGGCTTTGAAAAGTTTGGTTGCAGTCTCCAGCGACATCGGACGAAAATGCTCATGTCCACTCCATGCACCATTATAAACAGCATGAAAATCAGCAGCCACCTGTTTAATACTTTTTCCATTAATGTTCTCAATAGAGAAACGCGTATCTGCTTTAATCTGGTTGAACTTCCTGTAAAAAATCGGTTGGGCAGGCACACTTAACGAACGCCAGAACATGTATTGTTCGAAATAAATCAGGAAGCCGTAATTCTCAAAAAGCTGCTGATAATACGGCAGGTTATAATTCATAGGGTAAACCGGTGGCTCATCAAAATTATCAATCTGCAATCCCCAGTACTCATTCCGCTCTCCGAAATTTACAGAACCATCCATTGCTTCAGCACCATTCTGTTGCAGCCAGTCACGACAGGCATTAAAAATTATATCTGCTGCTTCCTGGTTGTTTATACATTCAAAAAAACCCATTCCACCGGTTGGCTGATCGGTAGTATTTAACACACGTGGGTTTATAAAAGCTGCTACACGACCAATATCTTTTCCATTGTTACTCAGTATCCAGCGAATAGCTTTTCCACCTTCTTTAAAGAGTTTATTCGTTTCTGTGTTAAATATCTTTTCAATATCCTGCTGAATATGTGGTATCCAGTTTTTATCATCTTTATATATATCAAAAGGAAGCCGGTGAAACCGTTTTATATGTGCATCGCCTGTAACCTCTGTTAATTGCATATGGTGAATTTGCTGCAAAGTTAGATTAATATACATTTGTGCGAATAATGAAAGGAAAAGTGGTAATCATAACAGGTGCTTCATCAGGTATTGGTAAAGCC
This sequence comes from Bacteroidota bacterium, assembly GCA_040007375.1. Taxonomy (GTDB): domain Bacteria; phylum Bacteroidota; class Bacteroidia; order AKYH767-A; family OLB10; genus JANOXC01. Next base: position 4,227 of record JBDTVD010000279.1, read on the forward strand.
TGTGCGAAGTGTTTCCTGGATGCCGGATCAATGGTTGTTATTAATGCAAGAAGTATTGATAAGCTGAATGATTTATTGATTGAATGGAAAGATAAAGGTGATCGGCTTTTAGCAGTTGCCGGTGATGTTAGTAAAGAAGATGATTGTAAGAATATTGTTGAACAAACTATTCAGAAATTCGGACGGATTGATGTGCTGATAAATAATGCAGGACTTTCTATGCGCGCATTATTTGAAACGATGGATCTGGATGTGTTGCGAAAGCTGATGGATATTAATTTCTGGGGAACTGTGTATTGTACAAAGTATGCATTACCATATATATTGAAGAATAAAGGAACGGTTGCAGGAATATCATCTATTGCAGGTAAAAAAGGCTTACCGGGAAGAACAGGTTATTCCTCTTCTAAATTTGCAATGGAAGGATTTCTGGAAACAGTACGAATTGAAAATCTGAAAAAAGGATTGCATGTACTGGTAGCATGCCCGGGATTTACGGCAACCAACATCAGGAATACAGCACTATCGGCAGATGGAACAGCGCAAGGTGAATCGCCAAGGGATGAAAGCGCAATGATGCCTGCTGATGAAGTGGCTGATGCTATATATAATGCGATTGTAAACCGTAAGCGTGATCTTGTTCTTACAACAACAGGAAAGTTAACAGTATGGATTAATAAGTTCTTTCCTTCATGGAGCGATAA
>JBDTVD010000280.1:0-4926 GCA_040007375.1 Bacteroidota bacterium
GTATTTCTTCCAACGTTAATTCATGTTTTCTTTTTTACCGGAACCTTTATTTTGTACGGAGCAATTAAATCAAAAAGCAGTTCGGGCAAATGGTCACTGGTAGTTTTTATTGCATGTGCAGTAAGCTTCTTTATATATGTTCCTGATTTTTCTAATTATGTGGCCAACGATTATATCCGTGGTTCCTATCATGATTTCTCTGCTCTGAATTATTATTTCATTAATGTTTTTCAGCTCGATAAACTGGCTGCATTTGATGACAAAGCTTTATCAACCATTTTCAACAGTAACACAGGATACATGGTAATGCGTTTCATTGCTTTTGCATACACCTATCATTATCTCAACTGGTTCAGTAAAACATCTATTATTAAATGGCACCAGGTTGAAAAAAAATATTTAATCTTAACATTGCTTATCTGGTTTAGTGCTTTGGCAATTTACCGTTATGATTACCAGACAGGATTAAAATTTCTGTTCTTCTTAAGTTTTTTACATGTCTTCCTGGAGTTTCCGTTAAACTGTAAAACAATTATTGATCTTGGAAAAGAAGTAAAAAATGTTCGTTTAGCGAAGAACTGATCCTGCACTTATGACACTCCTGATTATACTGATTACTGTTATAGCATCATTAATTGCTTTTTCCAATGCGGAGATCATGCGTAAATGGATATTCAATCCATATCTCGTTCATAAAAACAAGGAGTGGTGGCGCTTTTTTACCAGTGGTTTGATTCATGCAGATTTCCTCCATCTCGGATTAAATATGTTTGTGTTGTATAGTTTCGGGCAGGCTGTTGAATATTATTTTGATGATATATTTAATGACATGGGAGCTTATTACTATGTATTATTATATCTCGGTGGTTTGATAATCAGCAGTGCTCCTACTTACAATAAACAAAAACAAAATTATCTCTACAATTCACTCGGTGCTTCCGGTGCTGTTTCTGCTATTCTGTTCGCTGCTATTATGCTCAATCCCTGGAATAAAGTATATATAATGGGGTTTTTTGCTTTACCTGGAATTATTTTCGGACCATTATATTTATTCCTGGAATACCGAATGTCAGCTAAAGGAGGAGACAACATCAATCATGATGCACATTTCTGGGGAGCTGTATTCGGTTTTTTATTTCCGATTATGTTGAAACCGAAATTGGCACTTGAATTTTTTGATGTACTAATTCATGGCATGCGATGAAGAATTTATTTTTCCCACTCAATGAAGAGAATAATTCTGCTGAATTAAAAGAGATCTATTTAAACCGCGCATTTCTTTATGGTGATGGTTTTTTTGAATCGATGCGCTGGCATAAGAATAAAATTTCTTTTTACGATGATCATTTTGCACGCATTCAGAAGTCTTTTGAAATATTAAAGCTGAATGCAACTCATCTTGACAAGCAAGTTCTGGAACAGCAGATTAAGTCAGTGATTCAGGCAATGGATATTACTAATGATGCACGTGTGCGTCTTACTTTTTTCCGTGTTGCAGAAGGTTATTACACTCCCGGAAACAGTAAAACTGCATTATTAATTCAGCCCCAATCCTGGGAGAATAATGAATACCTGCTGAATGAAAAAAGCATTTCCATGGGAGTTTTCCGTGATCATTACAAATCGAGCTCATCTCTTTCTAATATTAAATCATTGAACAGTCTTGTGTATGTTCTTGCCGGAATTTATGTAAAGGAAAAAGGCTGGGATGATGGGATTATTTTAAATGATCTGGGTAATGTTTGTGAAGCTACTTCTTCCAACCTTTTTATTGTTAAAGATGAAATTATATATACACCACAGGCAAGTGACGGTTGCGTGGAAGGTGTTATGAGAAAACAAGCTATCCGTTTTGCAAAGGAAGCAGGGATCAAACTCCGGGAAAAAACATTAACCGTTGACGATGTTAAAAATGCTGATGAAATTTTTCTAACGAATGGAATCAGGGGATTTATTACAGTGGGAAATTTCGAAGGAAGAAGTTATAAAACGGAAATGGTAAAGCAACTTCACTCCTGTCTTGCCAATATATAATTTCTTTATTGCAGTTTCTCCAGAATTTCCATCCAACGAAAAGTCTTCTCGTCCAGCCGCTTCTCCAGCATTTTATATTCATTGGAAACATTTACCAACTCATGATGATCAACTAAACCGGAAGTCATTTTTTCCAACAGTTGTTTCTTCCTGTTTTCGAGCATTTGAACTTCTTTTTCCAGATCATCAGCCTCCTTCTGCTCCTTGTAACTCAGCTTCTTTTTTTCCGCAGCAGATTTTTTTACTTCAGGTTGCACTTTAACACCTTCCGTTTTCTTTTTCGCAGCTGTACTTTCTGCATCACTCCGGTAATCAGAATAATTACCATGAATATCTTTTACCTTTCCATTTCCTTCCAATACAAAAACATGATCAACTAATCTGTCCATGAAATAACGATCATGCGTTACCATCAGTAAACATCCCTGGTAACTTAAAAGAAATTCTTCGAGTGTATTTAATGTAACAATATCAAGATCGTTTGTTGGCTCATCGAGAATTAAAAAATTTGGATTCTTCAATAAGATCGTCAACAGGAATAATCTTTTCTTCTCACCACCACTTAATTTCGAAACGAATGAATGTTGCTTTGTTCCTGTAAATTGAAAATGATTTAAGAATTGTGATACTGTGATCCAGTTTCCGTCACCTGTTTCCACATATTCTGCAATGTCTTTAACTACTTCCAGCACACGTTTATCTTCCGGTAATGATATTCCATCCTGCGAATAATATCCAAATACAACGGTCTCTCCTGCTTTGATTTTTCCTTCATCAGGTTTCACCAAACCCATTATCATATTGAGCAAAGTAGATTTTCCGCTACCGTTTTTTCCAATGATACCGATCTTCTCACCTCTCTTAAAAGTATATGCAAAATCTTTAAATAAAACCTGCTTACCAAATTTCTTCCCTATATATTCCAGCTCCAGAATTTTACTTCCCAGCCTGCTCATCTGCATGGTGATCTGCATTTTTGCACTGTCCAGTTTTGTCTTGGCAACTTCCTCTATCTCATAAAAACTATCCTGACGTGCTTTCTGCTTTGTTCCTCTTGCTTTCGGCTGGCGACGCATCCACTCTAATTCACGACTATATATATTTCTTGCTTTATCAACTGTAGATCGTTCGCTTATATCTCTTTCATCTTTTTTCTGGAGATAATAGGCATAATTCCCTTTATATATAAAAAGTGTGTTGTTATGCAACTCAGCAATAGTATCACACACACCATCTAAAAAATAACGGTCGTGAGTGATAAGGATCATTGGCTTATTCATTCTTGTAAGATAATTCTCCAGCCATTCAATCATATCCAGATCCAGGTGATTGGTTGGCTCATCCAGCAATAACAAATCATGATCTTCAATCAGCAATCGTGCAAGTGATATTCTTTTTTTCTGTCCTCCTGAAAAGAACTCTACTGTTTTATCAAGATCATGTATTCCCAGTTTTCCCAACACTTCCACAGCACGTGTTTCATAATCCCAACCATTATTGCTGTCAATATAATCAGTCAACCGTTGCAGTTCTGCCTGATCACCATGCTCACCCAGTTCAATCAGTTTTTCATATTCACCAATTGCATGCAAAAGAGGATGTTCAGGAGGAAAGATGCAATCCAAAGCAGTTAATCCTGCAGTAAAAGTTGGATCCTGATCCAGATAACCAATACGCAGATCACTACGTTTGGAAACTCTGCCACTGTCAGGATTTTCCTTTCCTGCAAGTATTCGCAAAAGAGTTGTTTTTCCACTTCCGTTAGCTGCAATAATAGCCATCTTCTGACCTTCGCTAATGGAGATATCAATATCTGTAAATAATGGTTTTTCACTATACGATTTCGAAAGCTTTTCCGCTGTAAACACGTTCATGCGGCAAATCTAATGATTAGTCGTGAGCTTTGAGTTGTGAGTCCGGAGTTTTAAGTATGGAGTGATTAGTTCGGAGTTCGGAGTGAAATGTACAATATTTATAATTTATAATTTAGAATTTATAATTTATAATTCTCTTAAGGTTATTTTCGCAAAATGAATATTACGATCAGGAAAGCTTCGGAAAATGATATTGCTATCATACATCAACTTGCAGAGGAAATATGGAGGAAATATTATCCTGAGATTATCAGTGATGAACAGATAGAATATATGCTGAAACAAATGTATTCTGCAGAATCATTACTTCAGCAGATGAGAGAAGGTCATGATTTCTATCTTGCAATAGAAAACAACCAAACAATTGGTTATTATGCTGCTTCTGAAGTTTCTCCCGGAAAGTATTTTCTTCATAAGTTATATATAAAAAACACTATCCACAGAAAAGGAACAGGACAACAATTGTTCGATCATCTTACAAGTAAACTCCCGACTGGGGCCGAATTACGTCTAACAACAAATCGTAAAAATTTTAAAGCAATTAACTTCTATTTTAAAAATGGTTTTACTATAGAAGAAGTAAAAGACTTTGATATTGGCAATGGTTTTTTTATGAATGACTTTGTGATGGTGAGGAAAGGAATTCAAAATTCTAAATTCTAAATTATAAATTATAAATTATAAAAATTCTACATTAATAGGCTACGAATTTCAATAGTGTTTTGATTTCTGAATTTGTTATTCTGCAGATGTAGATACCTGCTTCAACTTTTAAATTGAGAAGATGATTGTCTTTATTGTTTACAATTTCAGAATGAATAACTTTTCCATCCGGTTGTAAAATATCGAGTTTGATTTCTCCTTTGAGTCTATTTAAACCATGCAGATAAAACTGCCCGTTGTTTGGATTAGGTTGTAAAGTAATTCCACTTTCACTACCATAAATATTTGTTAAACCAACAGTTGAAGAATCTGTTCCTTCATTCAGCGCAATCTCAAGTCCTGCATTGTCATTAGC
>JBDTVD010000281.1:0-4920 GCA_040007375.1 Bacteroidota bacterium
GGTGTTTTTGGTACTGATACGTTAAATCAAACCGGCTTTAGCCTGCAGGATGTATTTGTTGCAGAAGTGGATTCTACCGGTCAGATGCTGGGCGCCTTTAATATACCCGGCAATGGAGACAATGATGAGTCGTACTGCATCACCACCGACAGTGCTGATAATATATATATAGGAGGCGCGTATGATTTATCCATTACTATAAATGGAGTAACACAGTTCTGTGCAGGAGGGTATACGGATGGGTTCATTGTAAAATACGGCAGCATCTGTGTAACAGGTGTGGAAGAAAATAATACAGCTAATAATACCATCACCATCTATCCCAATCCTGCCAGCTCCTTTCTTACTATCAACAGCACTACCTTATTCAATAGAATAGCAATAAGCAGCATCACCGGTCAGGAGTTAATCAATACCAACTACATCAACGGGCAGGAAGCACGCATCAACATCAGTGAGCTGACAACAGGCATATATATAGTTACTGTTTACGGTAAAGAAGGAATAGTAAATGGTAAGCTGGTGGTGGAATAAGAAGCAAGAAGCAAGACACAAGTATCAAGACAGGATTCATTTTAATTATTCATGATTCCGCCTGTCGTTTAACAAGAAAGAAGATTAATAGTCATAATAACAAGCTCCCTCTCTGAGGAGAGGCTGGGGTGAGGCTATTTGAAAATCCAATATCACCGATTCTTTTTAATATAAACTTCCGTAACATTCTTCACGGTTTTTTCCAGTGATTCAAATTTATAATTCAAAAAGGTAGCAATCTTTTCATTGCTGTATATATATTTTTTAAAAGCCGTAGCCGCAGAAAACTTTGTGATAAGAGGTGGGTGACCAGTCACTTTCTTTTTCAGCCATTCATATCTCCACATCATGTTGCCCATCCATTTAGTTGCAAGTACTGAAGGAGGTTTTTTGCCAAGTGAATTACTGATCATCGTAAACAATTCCTGGTAAGAAATATTTTCTGCATTCAGTATAAAGCGCTCGGAGCGGATCTCACTTTTCATCAATGCAATCATAATAAACGATACATCTTTTACATCCACATAACCGGAAGCTCCATCGGTATAAAATTTCAGGCCTTTATCAACCCGGCTTATAAGTTTCATGCTGCCTTTATCAAAATTCCCCGGACCTAAAATGATGGTTGGATTTATTATAACTGCATTCAGCCCTTCTGCCATTCCACGCCACACTTCCCTCTCACCACCATATTTGCTTATGGCATAATCACTATTCATCTCATCGTTTTCCCAATGTGATTCTTCTGTTATATATATGGAATCTTCACTGTTTCGGCCAAGTGCAGCAACAGAACTTACGTAGGCTAATTTTTTAACACCTTTTTCAACACAAACATTCACTATATTTTCTGTTCCCCTGATGTTTACTGCATAAAGCAAATCACGATCTGCAGGATCAAAGGAAACCAATCCTGCACAATGATAAACTTCATCACCTGCACTTATTATTTCCAATGAATCTCTTTCTGTAATATCACCTTCTGTCCAGGTAATATACTCGCGCAGTTCTTTATTCTTATTAAAATAATAATCCACAATTTTCATGGAAGACGAATGTCTTTTCAAAGCAGTTACAGGGAGTTTACGCATTGCAAGATCGTAGAGTAATCGCGCACCTGTTAATCCTGTTCCTCCTGTTACAAAAATCATCGGGCAATGATAGTTAATTCTCTATAAGGTTTCGCCGGAACACTATCTTTGCGCAAATTCAAAATATGGGATTTATTGATGAGTTACGCTGGAGAGGAATGCTCCAGGATATTATGCCGGGAACGGAGGAACTGCTTTCAAAAGAAATGGTGAAAGGATACATTGGCTTTGATCCAACAGCCGATTCACTGGGAGTTGGTAATCTTGTTCAGATAATGATGCTGTTGCATTTTCAACGTGCCGGACATAAACCTGTTGCTTTGGTGGGTGGTGCTACAGGAATGGTGGGTGATCCTTCAGGAAAAAGTGCAGAGAGAAATCTTTTAGATAATGATCAACTGAATCACAATCTTGCCTGTCAGAAAAAGCAACTGGAAAAATTTCTTGATTTTAATACTGGTGATAATGCTGCAGAGATTGTAAATAATTACGATTGGTTTAAAGATTTTAATTTTTTGGATTTTATTCGTGATGTTGGTAAACACATTACAGTAAGTTATATGTTGAGTAAAGATTCTGTGCAGAAACGACTGGAAACAGGAATGTCATTCACAGAGTTTTCTTATCAGTTAGTACAGGGTTATGATTTTTATTATCTCTGGAAAAACCAGGGTATAAAATTGCAGATGGGTGGAAGTGATCAGTGGGGAAATATTGTTACCGGAACAGAATTAATCCGCAGAAAAGGAAACGGTGAAGCATTTGCACTAACCACTCCTTTAATTGCAAAAGCCGACGGAACAAAATTCGGTAAATCAGAATCAGGTAATGTATGGTTAGATGCAGCACGTACTTCACCTTATCAGTTCTACCAGTTCTGGATGAATGCAAGTGATGAAGATGTGAAAAAATATATACGCATTTTTACATTGCTTTCGAAAGAAGAAGTAGAAGCACTGGAAAACGAACATGCACTTGCTCCACATAAACGTGCATTACAAAAAGCATTGGCAAAAGATATTACAACACGTGTGCATTCAATAACTGCTTATGAAAGTGCAGTGGAAGCATCGGAAATATTATTTGGCAATGCAACTACTGATGCACTGTTAAAGATTGATGAGCAAACACTGTTAAGTATATTTGAAGGAGTTCCGCAAATGTCGGTTTCTGAATCTGAATTAAACAATGGAATTAATGTGGTTGATCTGCTCACTTCCAATGCACCTGTTTTTCCATCAAAAGGAGAAGCACGTAAAATGATACAGGGTGGAGGAGTAAGTATTAATAAAAATAAACTTTCTGATCCTATGCAGATGATTAATAAAGAACAACTGCTGAATAATAAATATATATTGGTACAGAAAGGGAAGAAGAATTATTATTTACTCAAAGCAGAATGAGAAGAGTGCATCCTTACACGTCATTGCGAGGTGCTTTATCGCACCGTGGCAATCCCCTGAATAGAAACTAAATCATGATCATATTATGTTGAATTTTTTATCATCGCAGCAGGGGATTGCTTCGTACCTCGCAATGACGCAACATTGTTAAATCATTCACTCCGAACTCCGAACTCCGAACTAATTCTCCGAACTCCAAACTAAAACTAATGAAGAAAGTTGCACTGATTATTCTTGATGGATGGGGACTTGCTCCCGACAGTAATGCGAATGCAGTCTCCCGTGCAGAAACTCCTTTTGTTGATCAGCTTATGGCAACTTGTCCTCACTCTACTTTAGTAACAAGTGGTGAAGCTGTTGGTCTGCCTGATGGACAAATGGGAAATTCAGAAGTGGGTCATTTGAATATCGGTGCAGGAAGAGTAGTGTACCAGGATTTTGCATTGATCAATAAAGCAATTCGTGAAAAAACTATTGAGAAAGTAAAAGCATTGAATGATGCAATGGATTATGCATTGAAAAATAATAAAGCATTGCATCTGCTTGGATTGGTTTCAGATGGTGGAGTGCATTCACATATTAATCATTTGAAATATCTCTGCACAATGGCTGCGGAAAGAGGATTGAAAAATGTTTTTATTCATGCATTCACTGACGGAAGAGATGCTGACCCGAAAGGAGGAATGAATTATCTGCACGATTTGGAAATCCATCTTCAGCAAACAACAGGAAAAATTGCAACAGTTACAGGACGATATTATGCTATGGATCGCGATAAGCGATGGGAAAGAATTAAACTTGCTTATGATGCTCTTGTAAATAGTAAAGGAATAAAAGTAGAAGACTGGCGGAATGCTGTTGAAGAATCCTATTTTAATGATGTGACTGATGAATTTATAAAACCAATTGTAATAACAGGAAGCAATGGAATGCCATTGGCTGCAATCAAAGAAGAGGATGCAGTAATATGTTTTAATTTCCGTACTGATCGTCTTCGTGAATTGACTGTTGCATTAACACAAAAAGATTTTCCGGAATATGATATGCATACCAGGAAACTTTTTTATGTTACCATGACGCGTTATGATGAAACATTTGTTGATGTTCATCCTGCATACGAAAAACAAAATCTTAATAATACTTTAGGTGAAGTGCTTGCTGCAAATGGAATTAAACAGATCCGTATTGCAGAAACAGAAAAATATCCTCACGTAACATTTTTCTTTTCCGGTGGAAGAGAAATTCCTTTCGATGGTGAGACAAGAATTATGATTCCTTCTCCTAAAGTAGCAACTTACGATCTGAAGCCGGAGATGAGTGCCAGAGAAGTAACTGCTGCCATCCTCCCCGAAATAAAAAAACAGGAAGCAGGTTTTATCTGTCTGAATTTTGCCAATGCTGATATGGTTGCACATTCAGGTGTAATATCTGCTGCAATTAAAGCGGTGGAAACTGTGGATAGTTGTTTGAAAGAAATTGTGGAAACAGGTAAATTAAATGGCTATTCATTTATTATTATTGCTGATCATGGAAACGCTGATATGATGCTGAATGCTGATGGTACTCCGAATACAGCACACACTACCAATCCTGTTCCCTGTATTCTTGTTGATGATAATAAGTACACACTGAACAACGGTAAACTGGCTGACATTGCACCTACAATTCTGGAACTGTTACATATAAATGCTCCTGTGGAAATGGATGGCAAAAGTCTTTTGATTAAATGAGATATATATATTATTTATTTCTGATGTTGGTGTTGCTTTCGGAATCTGTATTTTCTCAAAGGCTGGGACTAATGGCAGGTGGAGGAACAACCTATTATTATGGTGAAATGAATGATCGTGTAATGACTCATGAGAAATTATTGCGTGGTTATGTTGCAGGTG
>JBDTVD010000282.1:0-4904 GCA_040007375.1 Bacteroidota bacterium
TAACCGCAAAGTGCGCGAAGAAATAAAAACGCAAAGGTTCGCAAAGAAATAATTTGCAATTTATAATTTATAATTTAGAATTTATAATTTATAATTTAAAATTTCTAATTTCCCTTTTAACCGCAAAGTGCGCGAAGAAATAAAAACGCAAAGGTTCGCAAAGAAATAATTTATAAGTTATAATTCCTTAAAGTTTTCACGCAGAGTCGCAGAGATTCGCAGAAAAAAAAATAATTTATAATTTATAATTTAGAATTTATAATTCCCTTCTTACTTTCTTCCAAAGTCCGCAGGATTCTCTCCCCAGTTATCTGTATCCCATTTTATAACAGGAGTGAAGTAGCTGTTTTCTTTCAGCCAGGTTTCTGCTCTTCTTATTAAATCAAACATGTCAGCATTACGTGATGTCAGTGGATTTTTTGTGTTGGCCTTTTTATTTTTTACCCACGATAAAGCCGTCATGCTGTCGGTATATATAATTCTGTTGCTGTTTAATTTTTTCAGGAAAGCCAATGCATGTACAATAGCCAGAAATTCACCAATGTTGTTTGTTCCATCGAAGTACGGACCTCTGTGAAAAATCTGGTCACCGGTAACAAGATCAACGCCTCTGTATTCCATCATTCCCGGATTACCACTGCAGGCTGCATCAACTGCAACACCTGTCATGTCTGGCTTCTTACTTGATTTGTTTTCTACCGGTTGTTTCTGATCGGCCGGTTTACGCTTTATATATAAACTGCTCTTGCTGTTATAAGCTTTAACAGCTTCATTATAATTTTCAAATGATTTATACTTCGGATCAGGATATCCTTCCACACTGCGTTTGCATTCATCCCATGTTTCAAAAACTCCTGGTGTGCGTCCATTCCACACTACATAATATTTACTCTTCGCCATTGATGACAAAGGTCGCTAATATGATTGCTTTATAAAATGAGATTTGTTGAAAGATGTTAACGGCTTACCGGAACATTAACATTTCTTTCGCGTTCATCAGCTGTTGCATTTAATGTAGCAATAGCATTTTTTAAAAATGTAGGAAAAACAATTTGTTGTGTCAGGCTTATTTTTTCTGCATCATTTAAGTGAAGAAGCATCTCTTCATACTTATCTTCTCCATGATGCCTGATGATCAGATCTTTTTTATCCTGTCGCATTAAATACACCTTCATTCCTGTTGCATCTGCTTCCGGATGAAATTGTGTTCCGATAATTTCCGGAGTAAAACGAATAGCCATTACAGCTCTCTCATAAGATACATGTGGTCGTTCTTTTTCAATCGCCAGAATTTTGGCTCCCATTGCCTGCAATAAATGTAAATCAGGTTTAATGATCTGCCAGTCGCGACTGTCAACTGCAAAAAACGGATCAGCAAGACCTTTGAAACAGGATTCCTTTAATCCATCAGCTGTTTTATGAATTGGAAATATTCCAAATGCTGTTGATACACGTTTACAAACATCACCTACTTTCAGATGACGACATAACAACTGAAAAGAATGACATACAAAAAATGCATGCTTCTTCGATTCATTCATTTTATTGTATGAAAGCAGATCGTCAACCCATCTGAAAAATAAACGTTCCCATTGCGCTCCCGGTTCTTCCAGCGGACTTCCTGGCCCACCGGTTGATATATATATATCATAATCCATCGATGGCACTTCATGACGGAAACGAACATCATACACTTTAAAACTTAACGACTGACTTGCGAGAAGAGGGTAGCTGTTCAGTATCTGCTGAATGCAACGCATACCTTCATTCGGTTCGTTATTATATAAATCTAATATGGCAACGCGTATATGTTGCCTTTCAGTTGCTCCCACGCCTAATTCAGGATTGATACGATTAAACTTCATTTTACTGGTCTATGCCCGTATTTGTTTCAGCAACGATATAATCAACCACCGCTTTAAGGTCATTCGTTTTATGATAAACAGCTAACTGACGGTCAGCGCCTGTTCCGTTTTCCATCATTTTTTCAATATATCGTAACTCATGTCGACTTCCCAGGTCATCTACCACATCATCAACAAAATCAAGTAACTCATAAATAAGATCCTTGGTTGATACTTCTTCCTGTTTTCCAAAATCAATTAATTTACCATCAATACCATATCGTGCAGCTCTCCATTTATTTTCATTAATCAATGCACGACTGTAATTACGGAAACTGAGATTGGCCTGCATCAACTTATAAATCTTGGCAGTTACAGCCTGCATCAAAGCTGCCAGCGCAATAGTTTCATCAATACGCATTGGCACATCACAGATTCGGTATTCAATAGTTTCAAAAAATGGGTGCAGACGTAAATCCCACCATATTTTTTTACCATTATCGATGCAATTGGTTTTTATAAGGAGGTTGATATAACTATCGTATTCAGCAACACTGCCAAAATATTCAGGAATACCTGTTCGTGGAAACTTATCAAAAACTTTAGTTCTGTATGCTTTGAAACCAGTTTCTCTTCCCAGCCAGAATGGAGAATTGGCACTTAAAGCGAAGATATGCGGAAGGAAATATCTTGCCTGGTTCATTATGGCCAGCCCGATTTCGCGGTTTGGAATTCCAACATGCACATGCAATCCAAAAATGAGATTTCCACGTGCAGTATCCTGAAGTTCTTTTACAATCTGATGATATCTCGGATGATCCGTAATCTGCTGATCCTGCCAACGGGAAAAAGGATGAGTACCGGCAGAAGCCACCACCAGTCCTTGTTTTCCTGCAATGTCACATATTACTTTACGGAGGTAAGTCACCTCTTTACGGGCTTCCGCTACATCCTGGCAAATGTTGGTTCCAACTTCTACCACACTCTGATGCATTTCAGCTTTTACCTGTTCTTTTAAAATGGTTTTTCCGCCTTCAACAATCTCATGCATGTGAGAGCGTAATTCGCGTGTTTCAGGATCAACTATCTGGAATTCTTCTTCAATTCCTATGGTAAACATATTCATAAGTAGAATAATAAGGTTCCAAATGTAAGCAAATGACTTTAAGTACACGTAATTGTGACTTTTGTACTAACAGAACATGCAATTAACACAATGAAATCTGTTGACAAAGTATAGCAAACAGTGCTTTAACAAATGATGCAACTTAATAGGTTTGTAAGGATGAAAAAACAGGATTTCCGGTTTGTAGGATTTATGATTGCACTTGGACTCCTGTTCCGGCTCCTGTTTGCTGCTGATATGGAGTGGAAGGATGATGAGAAACTGATGTATCAGTTGTCCACGGAAACGGCAGCGAAAGGAACATTCCCTGAGGTTGGAATGATGAGTGGAGGAGGTGTTGTAAATCCGGGTTTAAGCGTTGCTGTTTTTGCATCTCTGTCTCACTTTACCAACTCACCGGACGGATTAGTAAAATTTGTGCAGTGGATAAATGTACTTGCTATATTATTGCTGTTGAACTTTATATATAGAACAGTTCCGCTGCCGGAAAAAAAATCCTGGTATTATGCACTGTCACTTGCAGCCGTCAGTCCGCTTGCAGTTTTATTTTCAAGAAAGATTTGGGCGCAGGATCTGTTACCGTTATTTTCAGTGTTGCTCATCTTCACTATTGCAAACCGAAAGAAAAATGTAAATGCTTTTTTTGCAGGAATGATTGCCATGCTCATTGGGCAGATACATATGAGTGGGTTTTTTCTGGCTGCTGGTTTTGTGGGATTTAGTTTTTTATACGACTGGTATCATCATCATAAAATTAAATGGCTGGCCTGGATTGCAGGAGGTGTGATAGGATGTATTCCTTTAATTCCCTGGCTGCAATATATATCCACGCATAAACAGGGATCTTATTTGATTCTTGATCATGTGTTGCAATGGAAATTTTATATATATACATTTCTGGATGCACATGGATTAAATCTCGTTTATACTTTCGAAAAAGAGATTACACAGTTTTATGCATATCCATCGGTTAATGGAATTTCACTTTGTGTTGTTGGAGTGCTTTATATTTTATTGGCAGGAATTGCTGTTTACACCCTGTGGATGATGGTGAAATATGCGCTTGGGTTAATGAATGTATTTCGTGAATCCGGATTTATAAAATGGTTGTTTAACTGCAGCCTGGCCAGATTTTACCTGCAGGGAGTTTTTATTGGACTTGGGATTTTAATGACGTTCAGCGGAACAGAAATTTATCCTCATTACCTGATCTGTATATTTCCATTCTCTTATGTGTGGTTGTGTAAATTATATATTGATCATAAACGGGTTTTAAAGATGATCATTATCTGCCAGGCAGTGCTCACACTTTTATTCCTGAGTTATGTACATCAGAATAATGGTATTTTCAACGGAGATTATGGCCAGACTTATGGAAGCCAGGATGCAGAGACCAGGAAGCTGCATTACTAATTATAAATTCAAAATTATAAACCTTAAATTCTGTTTCTCCATTTACTCCGAACTCCGAACTCCAGACTCCGAACTAAAACGCAACAGAAAAATAACTGCTGTTAAAAATACCACCAACCAAGTTACAGCTGCGGCGAACGGCGAAACAGAAAACAACATCGTAAGAATATTATTTTCATTAAATGCTCCCTGCCGGAATGCCGGAATAATCAATTCTGTGAGAGGATTTTTAAACTCTGCATTGATGCTGTAAAGCAATGTACTCTTTGCCATCCAGCAATAAAGAAGTCCGGATAAACACAATCCATTAAACATATATAACCGCAAACCTTTCACATCAGTATACTTTGCAAAATGATACAACAGTAAAAGTGTAAGTGGTACAAAATGCCGTGGACCAAAACACCATCCACCATACCACACACGATAGGAACTGAATACTAAATAGCTTGCAAATAGGAGTGGGAGTAAATAGTCCATCACCATTTTTCGTGGTGTTTTTATGGTTTGTTTTATTAAGA
>JBDTVD010000283.1:0-4902 GCA_040007375.1 Bacteroidota bacterium
ACACTGAATGCTTCATTGATTTCAAAAAACTCAATGTCGGAAATTTTCAATCCTGCTTTGGCAAGGGCTTTCGGAAGGGCTTTGCTTGGTGTTGTAGTAAACCATTCCGGTGCCTGTTGTGCATCTGCATAACTTAAAATTTTTGCAAGTGGTTTCAATCCTAACTCATCCGCTTTTGCACGACTCATAATAACCAATGCTGCAGCACCATCATTTAAAGTAGATGCATTTGCAGCAGTTATAGTTCCGTCTTTTTGAAAAACAGGTTTCAGTCCAGGAAGTTTATTGAAATCTACTTTTTTATATTCTTCGTCTTCTGCAACTACCAACGCATCTTTACCACGTTGCGGAATTTCAACAGGAATTACTTCTTCTTTAAACTTTCCATTCTTCCATGCTTCAGCAGAACGATTGTACGACTCAATTGCAAAAGCATCCTGTTCTTCACGCGTAATTTTATATTCAGCAGCACATAACTCCGCACAGCTTCCCATATGTTTATCATTATACACATCCCAAAGACCATCTTTTACAAGACCATCAATTAATGTTGAGTTTCCTAACTTATACCCATTTCTTGCTTTATCAAGATAGTAAGGAACGGCACTCATATTTTCCATTCCTCCTGCAACAACGATATCATTATCACCAAGAGCAATTGACTGTGCTGCCATAGCAATCGCTTTCATTCCTGAAGCACACACTTTATTAATAGTTGTAGAAGGAACAGTATCCGGCAATCCGGCGAAACGGGCAGCCTGTGTTGCAGGTGATTGTCCTACATTAGCCTGTAACACATTACCCATATAAATCTCGTTCACCATTTCAGGCTTAATACCGGCTTTTGCCAATGCTCCTTTAATAGCAGCAGCACCCAGTTGAGTGGCAGTTAACGAGGATAAGGAACCATTAAAACTACCTATTGGTGTACGGACAGCCGATACAATTACAACTTCTTTCATCATTATTAAAATTTGAGGTGCAAAAATAAACATTTACCGGTAACAATTTCCTGATGCATCCCACACACCCTTTCATGCATCCTTGAGTGTAGCACCACTTCAATTTTCCCACCACTATATTTTATGAATATCATTTTATTTGCGGTAATTACTCCCGGCTAAAACAAAGCAGATTTCTTACAGATATCTGTTGAAAGTGTGATTGCACAATCCTGCACCAATTGGGAACTGATTTTTGTTGATGGATCTATTGATAGCATTAAAGAAGTTGTACAATCATATAATGAAAAAGAATAAAATATATATACCAGGAAACCAGAGAAGTGCATTGCAAGGAATATCGGTATTAAAAATTCTTCCGGTTTATATATTGATGATAGTGAAGTGTTGTTTCTGCATATTAACTTCAAGAAAAACCAGGTTGTAAAAACTATTGATCCGGTATAACTATATTTAATTTTTCCAGGTTACAATTGCTGCATACAACAGAACCGCAAAAATGCTGAAATATAAAATTGCCCGCTTCCTGTTTCCCGGAGTTTGTTCCTGCTTTGTATCATCATATACACTGCTTCCTGTGTAAATACTAACCACAGCATTGAAGAACCATCTGAATCCTGAAATTAATTTTTTCATTGCTTTCCTATTAGATGTGTAAAGAAAATGACAGAACCAAATATATAGTTTTAATAATTGATTTATCAACGTTTTCCCAATCATTAACTAGGAACTTGTATTTTTGCCCATGCATCAAACGATATTAATTATTGATTTCGGTTCCCAGTACACACAGTTAATTGCCCGAAGAATCAGGGAATTAAATGTGTACTGTGAGATTCATCCTTTCAATCATCTTCCACCAATTACTTCTGATATAAAAGGAGTTATTTTCAGCGGCGGACCTTCCTCAGTAAGAGATCAGAATGCTCCGGATGTGGATAGTCTTTTATTCCGGAACAAACTTCCAGTATTGGGTGTATGTTATGGTGCGCAGATGATTGCCCAGCAAATGGGTGGTGTTGTGGCTCCTTCAAAAATAAGAGAGTACGGGAGAGCGTCACTTTCGATTGCTGAAAAAGAAAACCCCTTGTTTAAAGGAGTTGAAGTACAAAGCCAGGTGTGGATGTCGCATGCTGATACGATCAATGAAATTCCTTCCACGTTAAAAATACTGGCATCAACCAATGATGTAAAATATGCTGCTTTCGAAATATCAGGTGAGAAAACTTATGGTATTCAGTTTCATCCGGAAGTAGTTCATACCACTGAAGGGAAAAAAATACTTTCCAATTTTGTTTTAAATATCTGTGGATGTAAAGGCGACTGGACTCCGGGTTTATTTATTGAAGAAACAGTTGCTGCATTGCAAAAACAATTAGGAAACGATCAGGTGATATTGGGTTTATCAGGTGGAGTTGATTCAGGAGTTGCAGCGATGTTGCTCCACAAAGCCATTGGAAAAAATCTTCATTGCATTTTTGTGAACAATGGATTGCTGCGTAAGAATGAATTTGAACAGGTGCTCGAATCGTATGCACATTTAGGATTATATATAGAAGGTGTTGATGCATCAAAAGATTTTTATACGGAGTTGAAAGGAGAAGCAGATCCGGAGAAGAAAAGAAAAATTATTGGTCGTGTGTTTATTGAAGTGTTTGAAAGAAAAGCAAAGGAGATCAATAATATTAAATGGCTTGCACAGGGAACTATTTATCCTGATGTTATTGAATCGGTTTCAGTAAAAGGCCCTTCAGCAACAATTAAATCGCATCATAATGTAGGTGGTTTACCGGAGAAAATGCACTTGAAAATAGTAGAACCTTTAAGAAGTCTGTTTAAGGATGAAGTGCGCATTGTTGGTAAAGAACTCGGAATGGCTCCTGATCTGTTGAACCGTCATCCTTTTCCTGGTCCCGGATTAGGCATCAGGATTCTTGGTGATATCACTGAACAGAAAGTAAAGATTATTCAGGAAGTGGATGCTATATTTATCGATGGACTGAAGCAATATGAATTGTATGATAAAGTCTGGCAGGCAGGTTCTATCTTTTTGCCTGTAAATTCTGTGGGTGTAATGGGAGATGAGCGGACTTATGAAAATGTAGTGTGTCTCCGTGCTGTAACATCTACTGATGGCATGACAGCAGACTGGTGTCACTTACCTTATGAATTCCTTGGAAAGATGTCTAATGAAATCATCAATCGAGTAAAAGGTGTGAACAGAGTGGTATATGATATTTCCAGCAAGCCACCGGCAACCATAGAGTGGGAGTGAGCATTACTTTATTTATTATTGTTGTATGATGAACAGACAACCCTGGCTGTATATTTTAATTGTATTCATAACATCCTGTGCAACGAATCGAAATGTGCCTGTTGCTCCACCTGTTGTTAATGCTCCACCAGTGAAAAAAGATTCAGTGGTTGTTGCAAAAGCAGAAGTAAAGAAACCGGAGAAAAAAATATTTCATCTGCAGTTATTGCTTTCACTGAATGCAGCACATTACCTGGAAAATGATTCATCAGGTGGAGCACTTCATCTTGATATGGAATCTTTAAATCTTTCCTCGTTGCATTTGTATGAAGGCATGCAATTAGCCGCTGAACAAGGTGATAGTTCTCTTGTGATTTCTGTTAACGATGCAGGATCTGATTCATTGCGTGCTATGAAATTTCTGAAGGATAAAAATCAAAAAGATAATGACCTCGTAATTTCAATGATCAGTCCGTCACTCAATGCAACGGCTGCTGTTGCATCAACAGATGCAGAATATCCATTAGTGATTACACAACACATTACATCGAGTGTGCTTTTCGGAAATAAAAATGCCTGGCTGGCATCACCATCAAATAAAACACAATGCAGGCAGATGGCTTCTTATGTGCAGCTTAAACAACCTTCCGCTGTATATCGATTTATATATAGAAGTGATAATAAGAAAGAAACTGATCTTGCTGATTTATTTTATTCGGAGATGATCAGTCTTGGTGTGGATTCGGGAAACTGCAAAAAAATTAATTACAATACTGATGGGTGGAATTTGATTCAGAAAAACTGGAAAGCAGGAAAGAAAAATGTATTGTTTATTCCGATTTCAGATGAATCGATACTCACTTCACTACTTAAGAAAATTGATACGCATGATGCTTCAGAAGTAATGATAATAGGATTGCCAACGTGGGAATTTTTTGAAACGATGGATTTCAGTTTACTGGAAAATCTGAATACGCATTTGTTTTCATCTTCTTACATTGACTATGAAGATGAAAATGTTAAAGCCTTCCGTAAACGTTTTGTAGAAACTTATCATGCTGATCCGTTGCCTTCCGCATTTACCGGTTATGATTATTATAACTGGGTTTCCGGAAACTTCAACAAGCATGGAAATAAAATTGCTGATTTCGAAAGTATTCCCAATCTTACTTCACCCACATCAGGATTCCGTTTTAAAAGAGTATGTGATAACTGCGGCTGGGAAAACCAATATATTTCTGTTTTGAAATTCCAGGAAGGTGTGTTGGTGAAGGTGAATAAGTGAGGGATTAGGGATTAGGGATTAGGGATTAGGGATTAGGGATTAGGGATTAGGGATTAGGTTCATTTTCGTGGCGATTAAAGATACTCGTTCCGGCGTCTTCGCCGGAATGCTTGAAAGAAATCATATTGTATTGATACGGCGTCCACGCCGGAGGGGAGATCATCAATCAAAAGAAAATCCTCTTCCAACCTGGAGCCTGGATAAATGTCTTTCAATCATTAGAATTTTTTAG
The DNA here is from genome assembly GCA_040007375.1 of Bacteroidota bacterium. Lineage (GTDB taxonomy): Bacteria > Bacteroidota > Bacteroidia > AKYH767-A > OLB10 > JANOXC01. The sequence goes on from JBDTVD010000283.1 coordinate 4,734, forward strand.
AAATGGGTTCCGGCGTCTTCGCCGGAACCGGAGATTTACAAAAAAATTTATAATTTATAATTTATAATTTTGAATTTATAATTACCTTTTCACTCATACACTTCCAGCAATCCTTCCGGTAAATCCATTTTCAGGATTTTATTTTTGCGATCTATCTTGAGAATAAAAT
>JBDTVD010000284.1:0-4891 GCA_040007375.1 Bacteroidota bacterium
GGCTGCTGCGGATTTTCCAGTAATTCAGCAGCAGGACCGTGCTCAATTATTTCTCCCATGTACATAAAAATTACATAGTCGGCAATTCGTCGTGCCTGGCGGAGAATATGAGTTACCATAACAATGGTGTATTCTTTCTTCAGCTCCACAAATTTTTCTTCAATCCATTTACTGCTTAAAGGATCTAATGCAGAAGTAGGTTCATCACCAAGAATGATAGATGGTTCAACAGCTAGTCCGCGGGCAAGACATAAACGTTGCTGCTGACCAATAGAAAGTTTAGAAGCAGGAGCATCAAGACGATCTTTCACTTCATCCCACAGCGATGCTACCTTTAAATAATGCGTTACTTTTTCTGCATGAATTTTTTTATCTTTTATTCCGTGAATTTTTAAACCGTAAACAATGTTTGCATGTATCGACATTGGCAGTGGAGTAGGACGTTGGTTCAGTAAACCCATCTTCTTCCTTATAGCAGTAACATCTGCAGCATTATCATATATATCCGCACCATCAACCAAAACTTTTCCTTCAATGCGTGTGTCGGTACTGTTTTCAAGTAAACGGTTAAATGATTTAAACAACGTTGTTTTACCGCAACCGGAAGGACCGATGATACACGTTATTTTATTTTTAGGAATTTCCACATTAATATTTTTAAGGATGTGGTTCTTCCCTATATATACATTGAGATCTTTAACTATAATACTGGAGTCCTGAGCCATGGAAACAAATTAGATTTTATGCCTGGAAAGTTTATTATTCAGAATTCGTGAAATGATATTTATCAGTAACACGATGATGGTTAGAATTAATGCTGCTGCATAAGCGCGTCCCTGAACAGCTTCAAGCGGACTGCCCAACTGAAAGAAGATGGCCAGCGGAAGTGTTGCAGCGGGCTGACTTAATGATGTGGGTATTGCATCTGTATATCCTGCAGTAAACAACACACATGCTGCATCACCAATTCCTCTTCCGAAAGAAAGAAGTATTGCTGTAAGAATACCTGGAGCTACCTGTCGGAGAATAACAAGAGAAGTTTCCCATCGTGTTGCACCGAGAGAATAAACAGCATCATTCAGTTCTTTAGGAACGAGCTGCATTACTTCATCCATAGTGCGCACCATAATTGGTATTACCAGGAATGTTACCGTTATAATACCTGCAAGCAGAGAAGTTTTTAAACCGAGGAAAATCATCAATGTAAAACCAAATGCACCATAAACAATAGAAGGAACACCAAAAAGAATATCATAAGATGTTCTTACAAATGTAACCAGCTTTGATTCTTTAGGAAGATAAACATTAATATATAAAACAATCGGAATACTAATTATTAAAGAAAGAAATGTTGCACCACCGGCAATATATAATGAACCCATAATGGCATTCAGAATTCCACCTTCTTTACCAATATAAAATCCACCTTCTGGAACACGGCTTACCATATCCCAGTCGAGCGAATGAATACCTTTACTTATAATGGTAAACAGAATGGAAAACAAGCACAGCAGAATTACGGCCGTTGCTGCTTTCATCAGGAATTTAAAAATATACTCTTCTGCTTTTTTCATATTTTAAATCTTTTTTCAAACCAGGTTAATGTAAATCGTGAGAAAAGATTGAACGTAATAATTAATACAAACAGGATAAATGCTGCCAGCATAAGTGCAGAATCGTAAAGAGGAATACTCATCATCTCACCATAATTATTTGCAATTAATGCAGGCAAAGGATAACAGGAATCAAATACTGAATGTGGCACCATAGCAATATTTCCACATACCATCAGTACTGCAATCGTTTCGCCCAGTGCACGTGATAAGGCCAGTACGATAGATGCAATAATTCCGGGAACAGCTTTACGCACAACAACAAATTTTGTAGTCTGCCATTTACTTGCTCCCAATGAAAGTGATGCATCACGCAACTCCTGTGGAATGGCATTGAACACTTCACCAAGAATACTTATGATGAGTGGAAATATCATAATAGCGAGAATAATTCCTCCGGCCAATACACTATAACCAGTTGAAAATTCTACAAAGTGCGGTGCAATATGATCTGAAATTAAAGGAACAATTGTAAGTATTCCCCAAACACCATAAACAACAGGAGGAACTCCGGCAAGTAATTCAATAAGTGGAATTACAGCTTTACGAATTGATGATGGAGCATATTCCGATATATAAATTGCAGTGAGCAGGCACAATGGGAATGAAAGAATGATGGCTAATACCGTAACCCAAATGGTACCCATGATAAAAGGGTAGAATCCAAATTGCTTTTTGAACGGCATCCATACATCACCGGATAACATTTCCCATATGGAATGCTCTTTCAGAATTGGCCATGCTTTAAGGAATAAACCAAGACCAATTAATAGCATTAATACTATCGACAGCCATGTGAGTAAACGCATGGTGCGGGCTGTGAGGTTATCAATAACTATTCTACTGCTCATATAACGGAGTCAGCGACGAAGGTAAAATTATTTGAATTTGTTTAGCTCACCCTGAATACGTTCTTTTGGAATACTTATGTACCCTGCTTCGTGAACAAAATTTTGTCCTTCTTTTAACACATAAGTAATAAATGCTACAACAAGTGGGTTGGTCGTTTTGCCTTTAGTAACAAAATAAAGGTCGCGTGCCGGTGGTGAAGGATATTTTCCGTCAGCTATTGCTTTGATTATATCATCAATCGTGTCATAGAAATTTTCTTCCGGATCAAGTACGCCATTATTATTTAGATCGATAGGAACTACGCGAACACCATTTGTCTGTCGTTTGGTTGTTGCATCATAGATGTAAACGATATTGTTGTAACCGATTCCTGAAGGATCTTTTTTTACGGCTGTAGCAAGTCCGGGATCACCAAACACACCAACACCCAAAAGGTCTTCCTGTTTTTTGCCCAGGTATTTTGCCCATGTTTCACCAGCACCTGCAGCATCAGAACGTGTGTAAACATGAACAGGAAATGTGGCCTTTACGGATAATACCTGTCCCCATGTTTTTGTTTGACCGGTAATCCATAGTTTTGAAAACGCATCTCTCTTCACACCTTTTTTCATGATGAAATCAAATAACGGATTTTTACTGCTCATAGTTGGAATTACAGCATCTTTAGTAACTGTAATTGGAAAGGCACCTTTCTTAATTTCTTCCGGATTAATTTCCCGTGATATCATACCAATATCAGCTGTTCCGGAAAGAGCATCGGTCATTCCTTTCCCAGCTCCACCTGCTGAGATGTCAATCTGAACTCCGGGATTCAGTTTTTTAAATTCTTCTGCCCATTTAACTGCCATTGGGTAGAGTGCAAAGGCTCCCGAAATAGTAATGTTTCCTTTTAATGGAGCATTGTTTTGTGATCGGCTGCTTAAAGGATTTACCAAAAGCAGTACTGCAGAAAATATCAGAATATTTGTTTTCATTGTGAGATTATTTTTTGTGATTGGATGTTTAATTATTAAAAACCTACCTGCAACTGTACACCAATAATATCATTATTTACATTCTTCGTTTCTTCCGTTCTTATAGTTGCGTTTACCTGGATTTTCGCATAATCGTTAAAAAAGAAATTAATTCCACCAACATAATTTATTGTGGCATCATCGTCTTTATCAGTATCCTGATCAAATGCATCATATTTAAATACCAGCTGAAATTTCTTCTTATATATATATGATGCTAACTGTGCATAATAACCACTTCTTTTTATTCCACCATCTTCGCCTTCTATATATTCACCTTTTAATGATGCGATTTTGTAAATATAACTTAATTCACCTCCCACACGTGTACGCACATGATTACGGGCTACAGGTGTTCCGTATTTATCATAACCATTATACCATGATCCTCCAATGTCAAGTCCTTTAACAGGGTGAAATACTATACGTGCAACAGCATCTTTGGGTTCGTTATTATCTGCTGTATTAATACCATTTCCATTAAAGCCTCCAACAAAATAATCTATTATAAAACGGTCTTTTATTTTCAGTATGCTACCGAAAGCCTGTACTCCAACATCGCGACCGTTATTGTTTCCAAGAATGTCTCTGCTTCGCGATGTAAGCGCTTCCACCACTTGTGAACGGTCAATGGTTTCCATGTTATTCGACTGCGCAAGATTTTCCATGGAGAATGGAATTTTAAACTGACCAGCTTCCAGCTTGAAGAAATCAAATGGCTTGAAAACAGTATATCCATCAAGCAACTTCGGACTGGCAGCAAGATCAAACTGCACACGATACTCCCATGTTGGTACTACATTTCCCCGAACATCCAATCGTGCTCTTCTTACATCAGCATAATCTACTTTACCGGATTCCTGGAGGCTTTGAAAACGAACCTGTGTATATCCCGTAATTGCTATCGGACGTTTTGCAGAAATGGTAAATGTCTTCTGCTTTTCTTTCGCTTCCTGGGCTTTCAAAGCAGCATCTGCCCTTATTGAATCAGCATCTTCCTGGCTGATCAGTTTTTTACCGATCATCAGGTTCAGGAGATCATCAGAAGTTTGTGCTTTAAGAAGGTTGCTCATCAAGCAAAGACATAATAAAATCGTGATTTTTGTTTTCATTTTGTTTATCCTTTTAGTTTTTCCTTTAAATCTATCGAACTAGTAGATTAATGGTGTAAAAGTATATGCCGGAAATTAAAAACCTGATTTATTTTGGCGAACGTTGTTTATTTTGAGATAAGCGTTTTTCACGTTTAAGCAAATCAGCCAGTGTTACTTTACTCAATATTTTATTGGTGGCTTCCCTTACTTCCTGTACTACATCACGTAATCCACAGGTTTCCTCATCAATGCATTCGGCACATTGTTCATAATAATTGTACGACACACAGGGAATCAATGCAATCGGGCCATCGATCAA
>JBDTVD010000285.1:0-4884 GCA_040007375.1 Bacteroidota bacterium
ACTTTATTATTAACGCAGGAAATTCTGATGATAACACCAATGAATTACTGCAATCGCTCAACGATCCTAAAATTGAAATCATTCATAATGTCTGGGATGATAGTCTGCGGGAAGGTGGACATGTACTTGCTTTGGAAACCGATAAAGCTTTTCAGCATATTCCTGATGAATACGATTGGGCAATATATATACAAGCTGATGAAGTACTGCATGAAGACTATCATAATAACATCCGAAAAGCAATGTTGCAGTATCAAGATGATAATAGGGTAGAAGGTCTTCTTTTAAAATACATACATTTCTATGGAACGTATGATTATGTGGCTGATTCACGCAAATGGTACCGGAATGAAATTCGTGTTGTGAAAAACGATAAAAAGGTTAATAGTTATAAGGATGCGCAAGGATTTCGCAAAGAGGGAAGGAAGTTAAATGTAAAACCGGTTGATGCTTATGTGTTCCATTATGGTTGGGTAAAAGATCCTGTTCATCAGAAAGCAAAGGAAAAAGATTTTCATAAATTGTGGCACAATGATGAATGGGTAGAGAAAAATATTAAAGAAGAAGATTTATTTGATTACAGCAAAATAGATTCTATAAAACGGTTTACAGGAAAGCATCCATCAGTAATGCTAAACAGAGTGAAAAATAAAAACTGGGTGGTTCATCTTGATCCTGCAAAAAAAAGAATGTCAATGAAGAATATTCTTTTGCAGAAGATAGAATCGTTGACAGGATATAGGTTCTTCGAATACAAAAACTATCGGAAATTATAAATTATAAATTCTAAATTAGAAATTATAAATGCAAATAGTTTCCATTAATCTTCACATACTAGTCGTTTGACCAAATACCATTTATTTTCTATTCGTTTGAAAAAGTAAAAGCTACAAACGTTTTTTCCATTTGTCTCGAAAGATAAAACCCGTTCAGCAGTATCATTCATTTTAAGATTCCAATTGTCATAAATTTTTGTGATCTGAATAACTGATTTTGATGTGTCTAAGAGAACCAAGTGCTGCCAGTTGGATTTATTAATTGTGTCACAATGTGAATTAATTTCGCCAGGAAATGCGCAGTCAAGGAGGGGAAACACGACTCGAGAAATTTGAAAATCTTTAATGAGTGTAAAATCTTCTAAAAACTCTTCAAAAATTTCTGCTTTTTCGGTATGGCTAACTTTAATATTTAGATCGCCTGATTTAATTTTCTTAATTGGAAATGAAACAAATGATTTACTTTCAGATTGATCGCAAATAATTATTAAAAGAATAAAGGAAACAATAGAAATTTTAAAATTCATTGGTTCTTTATAACGTACTTGAGTTTGTTGATCCTAAAAACCAACACCCAAATTTTTGTCTTGATACTTGATACTTGTGTCTTGATACTAATCACTCAACAATAGAAAAAGAAATAATCGGAAGCTTCTGTTCCACACCTTTCTCATCAAGATAAGTTGCATCTTTCAATATCACTGCATCTTTCGGTTTAAGATTGTTAATCGCTTTACGTGCTAAAAACGGAATTCCACCATTACCTGTTCCGAATTCTTTCGATTGAAAAGGATTTGAAAGCAGTAATGTAAAGTTGAAGTTATGCAGCTTGTAAGATTTTAAATCATCACAAATAACATTTAACGGAAGACTGTCTGCCCACGCCTGTGCCTGAGCTAATGTAAGTTTTACTGTTGCAGTATCAGCAGCTACATGACATTTCAATGTCTTCTTCGGAGCAACTTTTTTCACTGCAGATTTTTGAGCATAAGAAGCCGTATTTATAACAACAGCCATTATTAACAAAGCGATGTGTTTAAGTTTCATTTTTTGCGAAAGTTTTTAGTAGCACAAAGGAAGCAAATTATAGTAATATTGAATGAATTTCAGCCGAAAGTGCAACCAAAGCCCTTTGCCTTCGTTTGAAATTAAACACACATCCAAGTTTTACTACTTCATGCCAACACCAACAATCACCTTAAGGGAGGAAGTACGTCTTTTTACTTCCTTTAAAAGAAAAGTTTCCACTCTTCTGGGAATGATTCTTCTCCTGTATTGCAGTACTGTTAATGCCTATCATCCAAAAATTGATTCTTTACTGCAGGTATTAAGTAATCATCCGCAGATTGATACTGTACGTGTAAGACTTCTCGACAATACTACTTACCTGTTACGTTATAATGATCCTGAAAAGGCAATGGAACTGGCAACAGAACAATTGCAGATTTCACAAAGCCTCCATTTTAATTATGGTGTAGTGTATGCGCTCAATCACATCGGTACTATTTATAAAATAAAAGGAACTTTTGATAAAGCCATGCAGCATTATATCCGTGCATCGCAGGTAAAACCGGAAAAAGATTCTGCTGTTTTAAAAGGTGTTGCTCTTGCATACAATAATATGGCACTGGTGTATCGCGAAAGTGATCAGTACGAACGTGCAGAATATTATTTTAATAAAGCATTACAGATTGATATTAAACTGAATTATACAAAAGGTCTTGCCCGTGAATACAGCAACCTTGGTAATATGTATCTCAGTCAGGAGAAGTTTGAATCTGCAGTAGTGTATATCAGAAAAGGGTATGAGCTGGAGAAGCAGATCAATAATAAAGTAGGCATGATTGAATCACTGAACGATCTGGCATTTGCCTGCTATAACAGGAAGCAGTATAACGAAGCAGAACATTATCTGAATGAAGCTATGCTGATGAATGATGGTTTGTGTACTGCTGCTGATGCTTTTATTTTTTATACACGTTCATTAATTAACGGTGCGAAAGGTTTAACCAATGCTGCAATTATTACTGGAGAAAAAGCATATAACATCGCTAAGGAAAGCAACAATAATAAAATGCTTGAAAAAACTTCTCTGAACCTGGCGAAGTTGTATGCATCTGCAGGAAATAATAAAGGTGCTGCTGCATATTATCCTTTATATATAAATTACCTGAATAAAGCCAAGGATGAAAAACAGCAGATGATGCTGGCAGATATTCAGGAGCGTTATGAAAGTAATAATAAGCAGAAGGAGATTGATGCACTGGAAGCTTCTAATGTGAAATTCGGATTTTATAATCAGCGTTTGCTTTCTTTCCGTAACTGGTTAATTGTTGCTATGCTGATAATGGCTGTTCTGCTTGCTTTGTTTTCTCAGCAGTACAGAGCAAAGTTGAAAGTGAATAAAGAGCTGATGTCGAAGTTTGCAGAAGTGCGTCGCATGAATGAAGAGCTGAATATCAAGAATGAAGAGATTGAAGATAAAGGTCAGCGTATTGAAGATAGTATTACTGCATTGAAGCACCAGGAAAAACAGTTGAACCAGGCGCAGCAGATTGCACGTTTGGGAAGCTGGGAGAAAGATGTGAAAGCAAATAAAGTTACCTGGTCGCAGCAATTGTATTTTATGCTGGGTTATCCGGCAACCGGTGGACCCGTATCGCTGCATAAATGTATTCCTTTAGTATTTAGTGCCGACAGAAAAAAAGTACTGGATGCATTGAAAGGGTTATTCAGAAATAATAATGGACTTGATATTGAATTCCGCATTAATGGTCGCTTTGATACTGTTCGAGTAATTAATCTCAAAGGACAGGTGATGAGTGAAAATAATAACGTAAATAAATATAGTGGAACGTTACAGGATATCACTGAACAAAAAGAAACAGAGAAGAAATTAGTTTGGGCGAAGGAGCAGGCAGAAAGTGCAAACAGAACAAAAGGATTGTTCCTTGCAAATATGAGTCATGAAATCCGTACACCGATGAATGGTATTCTTGGTTTTACAGATCTGCTGATGGATATGTGTGAAGATGTTCAGCAGAAAGAATATTTAAGTCAGATTAAAAATTCCGGTGATACGCTTGTTGTTTTGTTAAATGATATTCTTGATTTCAATAAGATCGAACATGGAAAGCTTAATATTGAAAAAGTAAATTATCAGTTTCGTCGTGAAGTAGAAAACTGGCTGGCACCATATCGTTTACAGGCACGTGAAAAAAATGTGTTGATGGAATTATCTGTTGACAGTGCAATACCTGAATTTATTGAAGGCGATCCTTTCCGTACGCGACAGTTATTTGTAAATTATGTTTCCAATGCATTGAAGTTTACCAATGAAGGATTAGTTTCTGTTCAGATAACGTGTGACACATTGCGTGATGACCAGGTGATGTTGAATTTTAAAATATGTGACAGTGGTATTGGTGTTCCTCCTGAAAAACAATCATTGATTTTTGAATTATTTACTCAGGCCGATAATTCCACTACACGCAGATATGGTGGAACAGGATTGGGTCTTGCCATCAACAAACAACTGTCTATGCTGATGGGAGGAGATACTGGTATATGCAGTCCCGGAACATTGAGTTATCAATACGGTACACCTGGTTCTGATTTCTGGTTTTCTATTAAAGCAGGAAGAGGAAAAGCAACACATTCAATAAGTGTTTCTGATAAAGCAAATGCTAAAGTAAAATTTGATCAGGCACCACGTGTTTTAGTTGCAGAAGATAATCCTGTAAACCAGTTGTTGATGAGTAAGGTGCTTTTAAATATGAATTGCACTGTTACCATGGTTGATAATGGAAGAGAAGTGATTGAGCTTCTTGAAAAAGAAAGTTTTGATATTGTATTACTGGATATACAAATGCCGGTGATGGATGGTTATCAGGCAACAGAAATAATACGAAACTCTTCAACATGGAAAGACATTCCTATTGTTGGTGTAAGTGCAAATGTTTTCAGAGAAGATATTGAAAAGAGTCTTGCAATTGGAATGAATGCACACATCGGCAAACCATTTAAAGCAAAAGAATTATTTGACATCATTTGTTATCTGATACCATCAAACGTTTTATATAGCAGCAAATAATTTATTTCAATTCTG
>JBDTVD010000286.1:0-4865 GCA_040007375.1 Bacteroidota bacterium
CGAAATACATAAAGCAACCTGTATGATCCTGTCAGTAAATTTAAACAGCACAGTATGATTTCCTTCCGGAATTGCAACAGACATAGTAAATCCATTACTCAGCAGCAACTCCTTTTTTTCATCATCCACATATACCTTCCATCCTTTTAAATACTGCTGTTGCAGCGTAACATAACCCGCAGTTGAAATAGATGTTTTAAGTCGTATTGAAGTTGGTTTAAACGCTGAAATTTTTACATCACCCTTAAAAGCAATGTTGCTGTTTGTTGCTGACGGAACATTATCAATATATAAAACAGTACTGTCGTTATAAATAAAGCTGGTATCAACAGGAAGAGAAGTTGTTTTTATATTTGATGTTGAAGTAAGATATGCAATGGGGTTTTTCAAAACATAATTAAACAGAGGAGAAGATTCGAAAGCAATATACTGATGTGTTTGAAAATTATTATATCCATCATAAACAGGTTGTTTTCTTAAAATACCCAGATTACACCAATAAGGACCGAATATATTCGTACGATCTTTAAAATTCTGCATCGCTTCATTTGCAGGAACAGGGAAATTATGATTTAAATTTTTAATGTATTCATTACCTGTTGAAACCCGAATACTATTTACAACAGTCACAGGAGCACAAATCCAGGCAGTAAGTATAAGATCAATAAAATAAAAAGAGAAAGATATTTTGCGCTGAATAAATAAAATCAATATCACAATGGAAATCAACATTGCAACAGACTGAATTGAAAAACTGTTGATGAAATTACATTGTTCAAGTGAATTAAAATCTGAAGGAAAAGAAATGGATGTGCCTGTAACTAAAAATAATATTGCAGGAACTGATATAACAATAACTGCAAAAAACAGTAATACTTTTTTTAACTGATCTTCTTTATGATTCACATAAAGATTATTCAGAGTAAGAGAAGCCAGCATGATAAATCCTGAAATTGCAAATAAACGGAACAAAGAGGGCATGCGGAATAACTTCATCAACGGAATAAAATCATACAGCCAGCCACGCAAAGGAGTGTAACTTCCCATGGCAGCAAGCAAACAAAATAAACTTCCGTAGAGAAGTAATTTTTCTGTGAATGTTTTTTTACGGAACAAACTCAATAAAACTCCTGCAAACATTACAATACCGAAATATCCATTGGACATAGAAATATCAGTATCAAAAAATACTCTGTTCTGCAATGAGCTGAATGGAAACAAAAAGGAAATCATACATTGAGGAGAAAATGGATTCGCCATTGCAAGATCTTTACTCAATCCTTCTGCTCTTCCTGCCAATTGAAAACTATCATAACTGCTGACCAGCATAACAGCGCAGACAAATGCAGATGTAACGGCAAGCAGCAAAATATTTTTTATATATAAAGCAACCGGTTTCGATTTCAGTTTATTTCTGATAATAAAAATAATAGAAACAATAAGCAACAGATAAACCGTGATAATGGAGAATGCAGGATAACCTCCTGTTAACATCATATAAAAAGCAAGTGCAGTGTAACGTATATAAATTCTTTTACCGGTTCTCATCATCATTAAAAATGAAAAGAGAATAAAAGGTAACCAGGCTCCACTTATGATCCACGTAAGATGTTGTGCATTACCCGTAAAAAATCCACTCAGCATGTAACTCATACCGGCGAGTAAAGCAATATTTCTGTTTGCCGTAATATTATATATCAGCAAAAACATTCCTGTTCCTGCCAGCCACACATGAAATAAATATTCTGCATGAATCCAGTAAAGATTATAACCTGTTGTTCCTCCAATAAGCCAGACAACAGGATACCATGCTCCACTTTGCGGATCAGCATGCAACGGATAACCAAGATGTGTAAATGGATTCCACAAAGGCAGCATTCCGTTACGCAAACAATCACCTGCAAGAATGCGCCACGGAAGATACTGATCCAGTATATCGAATTTCATACTGTACACCCACAACGGCCAGTTGGCAATAGCTGCCACTGCAAGCAGGATCAGCACAGGAATAAAATTTCCGCTCCGTTTTTTTTCAGGTATCATGGCCGCCAAAGGTAATTCATCAGCACAATGCATATTAAAATCAAGTCATTTGAAGTATTTTAGTTAAGTGAAGGCTTTTACAGGCACATGCTTCAAAGAATAATTTTAATTTTGCTCCTCTTTATAAACAGATATGACTTCGGGAGATACGGTACTGGTATTAGGTTCGGCAGGGCAGATAGGCACTGACCTGGTTACAACACTTAGAAATCAACTAGGCGGCGATAAGGTGATTGCTTCTGATGTAAAAGATCAGCAGGGATACCTGAAGGAGTCAGGACCGTTTTATGTACTTGATGTGCTGGATGCAAAGTCTATTGCAGAAGTGATGAGGATTCATAATGTGAAAGAAGTTTATCTGTTAGCAGCATTATTATCAGCAACAGCAGAACAGAAAATGAAATCAGCCTGGAAATTAAATATGGATGGACTGATCAATCTGCTTGATATTGCTGCTGAAAAAAAGGATATAAAATTATTCTGGCCCAGCTCCATTGCTGTTTTTGGAAATACAACGCCTAAAAGAAATACTCCTCAATATACCGTGATGGAACCATCAACTGTTTATGGCATCAGTAAACTTGCCGGCGAGAGATGGTGCGAATATTATCATGCAAAATTTGGTGTGGATGTAAGAAGCGTGCGTTATCCTGGTTTGATCAGTTATAAAGCACATCCGGGTGGAGGAACAACAGATTATGCAGTTGATATTTTTTATAAAGCGGTTGAAGGAAATTCTTTCAATTGTTATCTGCGTCCTGATACGATGTTACCGATGATGTATATGCCTGATGCAATTCGTGCAACATTAGAATTGATGGAAGCACCTTCTGAAAAGATACAGATCCGTTCGAGTTATAATCTTTCAGGTATCAGTTTTACCTGTGAAGAAATTGCTGCAGAAATTAAAAAAGTTATTCCTTCTTTTGAAATTACGTATGAACCTGATTTCCGTCAGCAGATTGCTGATTCATGGCCAGGATCAATCAATGATGAATGCGCTTCGGCGCAATGGGGATGGAAACCGGAATTTGGTCTTGCAGAGATGACGCGTGATATGATTATGCACCTGAGAGAAGAGAAGAAGAATACGATGGCGGTGTAGATCATTCTTTACCCCGACCCTAAAGGGAGTTAAAGATTTTGCCGTTCGTAAAACTTGAATACGTTGGAACAAATCTTCTTTATTACCCCAGCCCTAAAGGGAGTTTTAGATTTTGCCGTTCGTAAAACTTGAATCCGTTAAGACAAATCTTTCTGATATTTTCAGTGCATGGAAAGATCGATGTTTTACGGTGCTTCTCAAAACACATTTGAAAAAGCAAGACTCCTGCGAGAAAACATGACTGAAGCAGAACTGCTGTTGTGGAATAAACTAAATCGCCGGCAATTAGGAGAAAGGTTCAAACCCCAACATCCTATTGATATATTTATTGCTGATTTTTATTGCCATCAATTAAAGTTGGTAATAGAAGTGGATGGAAAGATTCATATGGAAAGAAAGGAATATGACATAGGAAGAACTGCGGAGATAAATAATTACGGCATAACAATAATAAGATTTTCAAATAATGAGATAATAAATAATATCGAAAATGTTCTTCAAAAAATAAAAGAAAAAATGGATGCATTAAAAAAGAATCCTGATGAACTGCTGTGAAAACATATTTCTCCCTTTAGGGCAGGGGTGTAGAGGAGTTGTTATGCTCTCTATCAACTCTCTTCAAAAAATAAAAAAAATGGATGCATTAAAAAGAATCGTGAAAAACTGCTGTGAAAACATATTTCTCCCTTTAGGGCAGGGGTGAAGAGAAGTCATTGTGTTTTATATCAAATCTTTTCCATCTTTGTAACCTCCGTACAAATAGTATGGTTTAACAATATCTTATATAAATAGCATTCAACTTCATCAACCGGAATACCGGAAGAATTATATATATTATGGAACATCCTTTATATCTTACCAATTCTCTTTCGCGACAGAAAGAACAGTTTATCCCTATTAATGCACCCTTTGTTGGATTGTATGTTTGCGGACCAACAGTTTATGGTTATCCGCATCTTGGTCATGCACGACCATATATCACTTTTGATGTATTGAACCGTTATTTACAACACCTGGGTTATAAGGTGCGTTATGTACGTAACATTACAGATGTTGGTCACCTGGAAAATGATGCTGATGAAGGCGAAGATAAAATCGCAAAAAAAGCAAGACTGGAGCAACTCGAACCAATGGAAATTGTGCAGTTGTATACGGATAAGTTTCATGAAGCAATGCGTGCATTGAATAATATTAATCCTGGAATTGAACCACGTGCATCAGGACATATTATTGAGCAGATTGAAATGATAAAACAAATCATTAATAACGGTTATGCATATGAGTCGAATGGTTCTGTTTATTTTGATGTAGTGAATTACAGTAAGAATCATGATTACGGAAAATTATCAGGACGTATACTGGAAGATCTGATTGCAGGTGCAGGTAATGAAAGACGTGAGCTGGAAGGACAGGAAGAGAAACGTAATGCTGCAGATTTTGCATTGTGGAAGAAAGCACAACCTGTTCATATCATGCGTTGGCCTTCACCCTGGAGTGATGGATTTCCGGGATGGCATATTGAATGTTCTGCAATGAGTCAGAAATATCTTGGTGAAACTTTCGACATTCATGGTGGTGGAATGGATCTGTTATTTCCTCATCATGAAAGTGAAATTGCGCAATCAAAAGGAAGTTGTGGAAAAGCTCCGGTGAAATACTGGGTGCATAATAATATGATTACCATCAACGGTCAGAAGATGGGAAAATCATTAGGTAA
>JBDTVD010000287.1:0-4842 GCA_040007375.1 Bacteroidota bacterium
GAGTTCGGAGTTCGGAGTTCGGAGTTCGGAGTTCGGAGTTCGGAGTTCGGATATATTTTTTGCGGAGTAAAATTACTCCGATACGAACTTGTTCCGACGTTTTCGCCGGAATGCTTGAAAGAAAATAATATCATTATTATTTTTTTGAAACAGAATTCCAGCCACACTCAGGAACCAGAGAGAATTCTCATTTTCAAATTTTCAAATCGTCACATCTTCAAATTAATCAGTGTCTGCTTCCCATGCCATAAAAAGTTCGTGGAGAAATAAATTTTCTTTTGGAGAGATATTTTTATCAGCAATCACCAGCTTCACAGCAAAATCAAGAAAATGATTTCTGTCTTCACGACTTGATTCCAGGTAAAAACTATTCATAGCATCATTAAAATGAAGTGGATAATCAACAGGATTTATATTCCTTATCTTTTCTGTTTCAAGGTCAAAGTCAATATCTTCAGAGAAATTCTCCGACATATATTTACGTATCACCTTCATCTCCTTATCGGATGTTTGTCCATCTACATCGGCAAGTATCATCAGCATATGATATCCGGCAACTGGTTTTGAAAATCTCATTGTTTTTTAACTGGTTGGGTAAAAATATTAAAATGCAATCACCTTCTTTAAAAAGATTGGCGAAAGTGTGGGGAAATACTGTAATAACTGAAACCTGGTGCTATTAATTACAGTTAAAGATTACTTTAAAGGGCAATTAACAAAATTTGTTATGTTTGCCCTTCCAAAAAAGGGTCGGGTGGCCGAGCGGTTAGGCAGAGGTCTGCAAAACCTTGTACAGCGGTTCGATTCCGCTCTCGACCTCAGAAAAGTCCTCACAGAAATGTGGGGATTTTTTATTTTATGTATTTCAATAAAATGAATCTGCCAATTCAGGAATACAACGAAGCAGAAAATGATTTGAATAAAATAAACTCATTCGTCAAAAAAAACAGCAAACCGATACCGTTACCAGAACCGGTTTTACTGTCTCAACCACTACCTCTCTTTCTCCAACGATGAATTTTCTCTATTCACTAACCCCTAACTCCAGGTCACTAATCACTGGTTAAAATGGTCTCACACTTCCTGAGCCACTGATAAAGGTTTCTATTGCAGGAGATCCTATATATAAAACATCACCGCTTCCACTAATATGTACATTCAGATGTTCCGTTGCATGCACTTCACAATTTCCCGAACCACTGATATTTACTGTAACATTTTTCGATTCTAAATCAACAGCATGTATTTTTCCTGATCCTGAAATAGTATGTTGAGCATTATCACTAATGCCATGCAAAGCAATACTTCCTGATCCTGATAATACAGTATTTGTATTCAGCATATCAAGAGCCATCTGTATTTTTCCTGATCCTGAAAGCACTGTTGTTATGGATGATCCGCTAATAGTTCCCTCAGATGAAATAGTTCCTGAACCCATCATACTTACATTTTCTAATTTGGGAATACTTATATATATGGTAATTCCATTATCATCAAACTTCCTGTGATAATCATTATAAAATATACGCAAACGATTCCCCTGAACTCTTGTAATTATATATGGCAGTATATTATCTTCTCCATACAACTGCACCTGTTGAACCGCTTCTTCTTTAACAATAACTGTAAAGTCACCGTCGGATTCAATCTCTGTAAATGCTGGAAGACTTCTGCTTTCTGTAACGAAGTGTCCTGATCCGTCAATCTCTCTTCTGCAGGAAGAAAATAGCAGGAACGTAACTGTAATCAGGATTAATGATGATATAAATTTCATGTCAGTTGTTTTAAATGTGAAATAAGATGCTGATTAAAATTCGATCTTGTAACTTAATATCGGAAGCAAAGACAACTGGTAGTATGTTTTAATTGAACCGCTGTTCGCATCATAAAACTTACCATATATATTCTTCCTGTTGGATACATTTTGAATATCCAGTGCAAGTGTATGTGTAGCTTTTAAGCGATTACGTTTCATGCTCACCCTGATGTCAGTTCTGAAATAAGCAGGATATTTCTCTGTAAAGGCTTTGTCTTCAAAATACTTTGTTTCATTGCTGGTAGTTTGCTGCGATGCTTCCAGGTTAACCGGAGTATCACGGAAACCACCACGATAAATTGTTTTTATATTCAGGCCAATGATTCTGTTTTTAAAACCATCTCCTGTTTTTATTTCTTTTCCTGCAGTAAATGTCAGTGCAAAATTTCCATTGTATCGCGTGTTATGTTCTACACCATCTGATCCTTCATATTTTGAATCATACAATGATCCTGAAAGCAGAAAGTAAAGATCCTTGCGCATGAATTGTTCAATTGTTAAGTCAACACCTACATTATGACCTGTTCCATCATTCACTAATGGATCGGTGATTTCACCATCGTCTTCATTAATAATAGAGAACGAATTGTTTATATCTGCACGTACGGGAATATTATATAATGACTGGTAGTATGTTTCCACTTTTGCATGCATGAATGGAGTAAGTGCATGATCATAGGAAAGAACAAAATGATGTGCCTTGCTGAAATCAAGATCTTTATTTGGAGTGTCTGTATTTCCGTCATCCTTTGTTGTGCGCGCGAAGTAGACTCCTAACGGAAGCAACTGGCTGTGTAAACCATAACCGAAACTGATGGAATTTTTTTCATTCATCTCGTAGTTTAATGAAGCACGAGGTTCAACAGATTTACTGTTGTTTAAGAACAAATGAAAATAATGGATTCCGCCATTAACACTTAATTTATCAGTTAAATAATAGTTAGCCTGTGTAAACAATTGCAGTGTATATAAATTACCATCTGAATTTATATCTGTAACAAGTCTTTTCTCCTCATCATTATATATGCGGTACTTAATATTATAATCTGTGCGACCAGTGATGGCGCCGCTTCTGATACTTAAGCGTGCATTGTGTTTATAATTCAAAACGGTGGAAACAATATATTTTGTCTGGTCATATTTCTGATCGTATCTTTTCTCTTTATCGTAATTATCATTCAGCTTATCAGCATCAAAACCTGTTTCATTAAGTGAAGCAGAAAGTGTAGTCTTTAAATATGTTTTACTGTTTAATATTATAGAATGAGTTAATCCTGCTGCACCAGTGTTAGCTGTAAACTTCGAATCGTATCTTTCATAGTCATCTTTCCACTTGGTGGAATCTTCTTCTGCTTTATATTTATCGGAACTGAGTCCTCCAAAACCAAAAAGTGTAAATGCCCCTGCATGTTTTGTTGGTGCATATATATTAAAGCTGAGATCCTGGAAGTTGGTAACACCATCTCCAACATCAACACCAATATTACTAAGCATTGAAAGTGTTGAGTAACGATAATTGACAAGGTAGGAACCGTTGTAATTTTTTTTGAACGGACCTTCTGCAGAAAGATCAATACCAAGAAATCCAGCCTGGAAAGTATATTCCTGCTTTTCATTATTTCCTTTACGAAGTTTTAAATCGAACACACCACTTAATGCATTCCCATATTCCGCAGCAAATGCACCAGTTATAAAATCAGAGTTCGCTAATGTCTGTGCACTTAAAATTGAAATTCCTCCTCCTGCAGAACCAGGACTTGCAAAGTGATTGGGATTTGGAATTTCCACACCTTCCATTCTCCATAATAATCCATTTGGTGAATTACCACGAATAGAAATGTTGTTGTTAAAATCATCTGCACCTATTACACCAGCAAAAGATGATGCAGCACGTGCAGGATCATTTACTGCTGCTGCAAACTTTTGTGTTTCTTCAACAGAAAATGTACGCGCACTAACTGTCGACATTTCATTTAATGCTTTTCTTTTATCGGTTTCCGCTGTGATCTCCACTTCTTTTCCCTGCACAAAATCTTCCTGCAGCGAAATGTTAAGCACTGTTTCTTTTCCGGAGTTAACAATAATGTTTTGAATAATCTGCTCTTTGTAACCAAGATATGTTACGCGAAGAGTTTGTTTTCCTACCGGCACATTTTCAATCCTGAAGTTTCCGTCAGTATCTGTGTTCATTCCTTTTAAAGGAGTACTGTTGAGTAACACAACGGTTGCTCCGGGAAGTGGTGTGTTGGTTACCTGGTCGAGGATAGTTCCACGAATAGTTTGCGTGATGTCCTGTGCTGTTGTCTGCAAATGCACTGAGGCAATAAGAAAGAGGGTAATGAAAATTCTGTTAATCATAGGTAAGTGATTTTTGTAGTTTATATAGAAAAGACAACTCAGAAAATCATTACCCCTACTTCAAAGAAAAATATTTTTAAAATAATATAAAGGTCAGCCAGGGAAAAAGGTACTTCAAAAATTATTTGATGCTGCCTCACTTCTGATCCTCTCCCTGAACAGGAAGAAATTGGCATTTTTGAAATAATTTTTTTGATATAGTGAGTTGAATGATTACCTCAGTTGCAAAACGAAATAAAATTTAATTGGGTAATACAATATGTTTTATAAAAAACGCAATGCAACTTTTCCACCGAGCCACATCTTCAGCTGTAAACGTTCACCATCCAATGAGGAACTGTAAAAAATATGTGGTTTAACATCGTTGAACAATTGCGGATAAAATTCATAATCTGCATCAAATATCTGCGCATTAACAGTACCACCAAAAGCAAGTGAATATTTTTTTCCCATTTTTATATCAGCTCCAATATATCCTTTGTTGAGGAGATTCATTTTATCAAAGTTTCCACCTTTTACAATTTGTGAAGTTGTAATATCTATATCAAGATTTACTTTTTTACTTAATGCAACTGATGAGCCTATACCATATCCGAAATTCCAGAGTGGTTTGGAAAAATTATCAGGACGGATTCCTGCGCTGATGATGTTGTGAAATTCTGTTACTC
>JBDTVD010000288.1:0-4833 GCA_040007375.1 Bacteroidota bacterium
ATGAAAGTATCCGTGCTATTTATCTTACCGGTGAAGGAAAAGCATTTTGTGCAGGGCAGGATTTAGCAGAAGCGATTGATGTCTCAGGTCCCGGAATTGAGAAAATTGTATTCGAACATTATAATCCCATCGTCACGAGAATACGTTCTATTGAAAAACCTATTGTATGTGGAGTGAATGGTGTTGCTGCAGGTGCAGGTGCAAATATTGCTTTGGCTTGTGATATAGTTCTTGCTGCGCGATCAGCTTCCTTCATCCAGTCATTCAGCAAAATCGGATTGGTGCCTGACAGTGGAGGAACATTTATACTTCCGCGTTTAATCGGCAATCAGCGTGCAGCTATGTTAATGATGACAGGTGATAAACTAACTGCGGAAGATGCATTAACCTGGGGATTGATAAGTAAAATGTGCAGTGATGATGAATTGAAGGAACAAGGTATGGCAATGGCAACACGTTTAGCCGGAATGCCAACTCTTGCAATAGGATTAACAAAGCGGTTATTGAATGGAAGTTTTACAAACAGCTATGAACAACAGTTGAAAATGGAAGGGGAACTTCAGGTGGTTGCTGCAACAAGCAATGATTATAAAGAAGGTGTTGCTGCATTTCTCGAAAAAAGAAAACCAGAGTTCACCGGAAAATAAAAATCATTTTTCTTTATATATAATATGAAAGATTTTAAAATAGGAGTTGCAGGTTCCGGCGCGATGGGAAGTGGTATTGCACAGGTGGCAGCTACTTACGGAAATGCAGTTGTTTTATTTGATGTGAATACGGAAGCACTGCGAAAGGCAGAAGAATCTATTATTGGTTCTTTAGTTAAGCTGGCTTCCAAACAAAAAATTACTGATGACGAGGTAGCTTCTATCAGTAAAAGAATTACTTATGCAACTTCATTAAATGATTTTTCAAACGCTGATTTAATCATTGAAGCGATTGTAGAGAATATCGATATCAAACAAAAATTATTTAAGGATTTAGAATCTATTGTATCGGAGAAGTGCATTCTTGCTTCAAACACTTCCTCGCTTTCTGTTACATCAATTGCAGGAGCATGCAGCAAACCGGAACGTGTTATAGGAATTCATTTTTTCAATCCTGCTCAGTTAATGCCGTTGGTGGAAATTATTCCTGGCTTACAGACAATCGAATCAACTACAAAGTGTGCAGAGGAAATTATTACTTGCTGGGGAAAGATTACTGTATTAGCTAAAGATACTCCTGGCTTTATTGTAAATCGAATCGCTCGTCCTTTTTACGGAGAAGCATTACGCATTTTCGAAGAGCAGATTGCTGACATTGCAACGATTGATTCAGCAATGAAATTAAAAGGCGGATTCAAAATGGGTCCGTTTGAGTTGATGGATATGATTGGCAACGATATTAATTATGCTGTTACCGAAACTGTGTGGAAGCAGATGTATTATGATGCACGTTATCGTCCTTCACTCACACAAAAACGTATGACAGAAGCTGGATTGTTCGGAAAGAAATCCGGTAAAGGTTATTACGAATACACAGATGGAACTTCCATTGCTCACGGAACTCCTGATGAATCAAAATCTGTATATATATTTAACAGGATACTTTGCATGCTGATTAATGAAGCCGCTGATGCTGTTTATTATGGCATTGCATCAAGAGATGATATTGATCTGGCCATGACAAAAGGTGTAAACTATCCGAAAGGTTTATTGAAGTGGTGTGATGAGATAGGTGTGGAGGTGGTATTAAAATCTTTAAATGATTTATATGAGTTGTATGCGGAAGATCGTTATCGTCCTTCTGTATTATTGAAAAAAATGGCGAAAGAAAAAACTACATTCTATAATGGATAAACCGGAAAAGGATCATGTGCTGGCACGACGTGTCGTGGAACAGATGATGAAGGAAGATCGGTTCAGTCAGTGGTTAGGAATTGAAACCGTTTTAATTGAGCAGGGACATTGCATTTTGAAAATGAAAGTGCGTGGTGAAATGGTAAATGGATTTGGTATTGCTCATGGTGGAATTGCATTTTCTTTTGCTGACAGTGCGCTTGCTTTTGCATCCAATGCTTACGGTAAACTGAGTGTGGCGTTGGAATGTTCTATTTCTTTTCCAGTTGCTATTAAAGTGGATGATGAAATTACCTGCATTGCACGTGAGTTAAGTCTTACCAATAAAACCGGAACTTATTTAATGGAGTTAACCAATCAGAAAAATGAAAAAGTAGCATTCTTTAAAGGAACTGTTTACCGTACATCCAAAGAATGGTTTCCTGAAAATAAATAATATATATGATGAAAAAATGGAGCTTCTATCGTCCACTGGTAAGAACCATGATATGGTCGGTATTGCTTTGTGGAGCAGCGTACGGACTGATTCTATTTCTTTCTGAATCGAGTATAGCAGGTGGTTCCGGAATGGAGCGGATGTTAATGGTTGCAAAAATTGCAAAGGTGATTATGGTTGCCATACCCACTATGCTCTTCTTTAACAGCATCCGCAAAATATGGAAAGGAAATACATTTCACCAGGAACTGGATGGATATATATTATCAGGAACGTATGCATTTATTCTTTTCTGTTGTGTTTTGTTTTTATTGTTGACTGCACCGATGTGATGTTATTGGAAACGCTGAAGTTCTGATTCAAAATGTATTCGTAAATGAAGTTAGCAAGAGAACAAAAACAGGATATTCAATGTTTTATTTATTTTCTTTTTAAAGGAACTTTTGATGAACGCCTCATATTCGCTGAATACGATTATTTAGATGTTCTTTTGAAGAATCCCGAACTATTATATAATTGTTTTGAAATATTTGCTCATGACTATCAAACTAATGGTAAGTTTAGAAATCCTGAGATAAGAAAAAAAATATTTTATATTGAAGAAAAGCAATATGAAAAAGTTTATGAAAATCCATTAGTTGTAGACTATATCATTGCACTTCATGAAAATAATAATACAGCAGCGAAAGAAATAGTTTATAAAGCTCAAAATTTTAATTCAAGACAAAATAATTTGTGGAAAGATTTTTTAATTTTAGCGAGATGGTTTTGCTTTAACTCCTTTCCCAATCCTGTCAATGAAAATTATGTTCCTGGCTTGTATGGAGTTGGAACTGTCGCTGTCCCCGCTTTTGCAGTATGGACAAATGTTCTTGAAATTGATGAAAATCTTATTATATTAAATTCAAAGGAAGCACTGCAACGAGCAAATGAAAGAATAAAACTTTGGGACAATGAGAAACCTAAAAGTGAATTTGAATATTGGGAACTAGAGCAAGAAATATATTGATGCTTCTAAATAGCAGAGGATAAAAAAAACAGTAAACTAATATGAAAAACGCATATATAATTTCAGGAATAGGAACACCAGTCAATCTTCAGAATTGTAATTGACTTTACTATGTCACGAACATTCACTTACATAACACTTCTAGCCATTCTTCACCTGGAAGCAGGAGCACAGGAATTTTTTTCCAAATTGAATTACAAAGATTGTTTTGTTATTGGAGACAGTGTTAGTATGCGAAGGGATACTTCACTTACTTCTGTCATTTTATTCAAAGTAAATTATGGAGAGGAATTTCAGTGTTGTAAGATTAGCGACGACTGGTTTGCCTGGACAACTGGATATGAAAATGGATATGTGAGCAGTAAGTTTGTAACTGATGAAGAAAATTTTGTCAGCCTTACAGAGAATCAACAAAAGAAAAACGGAACAACTTTGTATTCACTTACAAAGCACTATAAAAAATCCGGACAATTAAATAAGGCCCACAGTTTGTCATTGGAAATTATCAACGCTTACAAAAATAAATTGTTTCCTGTTTACGGAGAATCATGTCCATTATACGGAGAGTTAGCTTTTTATGCAATCGTGAATAATAACAGCGGAGACATAAACTATAACGATGAAAATGTTTTCAGCTACTGCAACAAATTAGTTGAACAAAGCAAGGACTCTTTAATTACTGTTTTTGCACTTGAGGTCTTAGTGAAAAGGAACTTGCTTGACAGGAACTACAAAACAGCTCAACAGTTAATTGTAGAAACTATCAGAGATTTTGGCGACCACATGACACTTCCTGTTTGCTATGATGCAGAGCGGAAAAATTCTTTGATTGTGGAAATAAAAACTTTAGCATTTATTCTTGCCCATTTAGGGAACACAAGTTTCAAGCAAGAGATGATTTCTGATATTTGTAAGATTGGAGATGACAAGAATGTAAAACCAGAATCCAAAGCAATTGTGGATGACTTATGCAAAAGTATATGGTGGGGATGCTGGCAAGACCAGTATAAGTAATCGCTTTAAATCATAAATCACAAAAAAAAAGTAAACTAGCATGAAAAACGCATATATAATTTCAGGAGTACGAACACCAATCGGTAATTTCGGTGGTGCACTGGCTCCTGTTCGTCCTGATGATTTAGCAGCACTGGTGATCAAGGAACTGGTTACAAGAAATGCTTCTATTGATGTAAATGCAATTGATGATGTGATTTTAGGTTGTGCCAATCAGGCTGGTGAAGACAATCGCAATGTTGCACGTATGTCGTTGTTGATTGCAGGTCTTCCAATAACAGTTCCCGGAGAAACAGTAAACAGATTATGTGCTTCCGGTTTATCAGCATCAATGGCTGCAGCAAGAAGCATTATGACAGGTGATGCAGAACTGATGATTTCCGGTGGAGTGGAAAGCATGACACGCGGACCATGGGTGATTTCTAAAACATCCACACCATTCGGTCGTGATGCACAGATGTTTGATTCCTCTTTTGGGTGGCGTTTTATCAATCCTGTTTTAAAAGCAAAATATGGAACTGATGCAATGGGTG
>JBDTVD010000289.1:0-4828 GCA_040007375.1 Bacteroidota bacterium
CAGAAGGTATTAAAGTTCCAGGTAAAATATTCTGATAGCTTGCAGGACCATTAATGACAACCTGCACAGTTCCGCTAATTCCGGTTGCACAATGTAAGCCGGAATGATTACTAACATCACCAGCCATAACTTTTACTGAAGCAATATTACCAGGACGAAAAACACCTGAAGTTCTTACAACAGAAGAAACACCAACATCAAAACCAGGTTTACATTCCAATGCAAAATCCATATCGTAATCAAGAGAATCTGCAGAAGTTAAAACAGAAGTCCTTATTCCTGATGCGGGACAGGAAACTGTATAGATGGAAGAAGTATCTGTTGTATATATATAGGTTCCGGTGTCAAGGTCAAAAATATATTGCCCGAAATTATTAGTGTACGTTTGCTGAACTAAATTTCCATTTGTATAGAGTAAAATTTTTATATTTTTAAATTGTTCCTCCTGAATATTATCTATACAATCAGAACTCTGATCACTGAATGTTTGTCCGCTGATATTCCAATAATAGGAGCAACTGTTTTCATTCCACATATCGCATATTGGATAGCTTGCAAGAGAAGGGATGCAGGAACCGCTTACTGTAATTGCGTTGGGAAGACAGGTAATTCCAGTAAGATCCCAATAAAATGTTTGCAGCTCTTTTATATATGGCAAACATTTGATTCCGGCATTTTGTCCGATACTTAAAAATTTTAACGATGCAGGCAATGAAAGTAGTGAGGTGAGTTGATTGTTGCTGCAGTTTAACTTTTCCAGCATTGAAGTTAAGGCAGGAAGGCTGGTAAGTTGGTTGTCGGAACAATAGAGTTCTTGCAAATCAATGGGTAATGATGGAAGAACATTTATTAGGTTATAATTACAATCTAAAATTGTTAATGCTAATGGCAGAGAAGGAAGTGACGTAATCAGATTATATGAACATTCAAGTAGATTAAGATTTGGTGGAAGGGTGGGAATTGCTGTAAGTTGATTGTGGTCGCACTCTAGAATTTGCAGTGCTGCAGAAAGTGATGGTAAAGACAAAATCTGATTGTAACTGCAATTCAATATATTTAATTCAGCAGGTAAAACTGGCAGTGCGGAAAGAAAATTATTATTGCAATACAATGTTAGCAATGAATCTGGCAAAACGGAAAGTACTGTTAACTGATTCATTTCACAGTTAAATTCTTTAAGACCATTAGGCAGAACAGGTGCAACTGTAAATTGATTTAAGCCAATGTCCAGTTTTTCAAGTCCTGATGGAAGTGGAGG
The DNA here is from genome assembly GCA_040007375.1 of Bacteroidota bacterium. Classification (GTDB taxonomy): domain Bacteria; phylum Bacteroidota; class Bacteroidia; order AKYH767-A; family OLB10; genus JANOXC01. The sequence goes on from JBDTVD010000289.1 coordinate 1,259, forward strand.
AAGTACAGAAAGCTGATTATAACTACAATTTAATTCTTTCAGTGTAGATGGTAATGATGGAAGCGAAGTGAGTACACCACTGCAACGTAGATATTCAAGTGCTGGAGGAAGTATTGGCAAAGCAATTAATTGCGGACAATTAACTGTAAGGTATTTTAATGTAAGAGGTAATGGCGGCAATGTTACTAATGGATTACTGCTGCATGATAAACCAATAAGATGATCAAAATACTGAATGCCGTTTAAATCGTGTATACCAAAATTATCACATGACAGGTACGGCGCCATAACAATGGGGACACACGTTGTATCAAGTAGGTTACCGCTGGGTCCGCTCAGGCAGGAACCGTAACCCTGATTATTAAGACAATTGATAAAGTCAGGATCGGATAGAGTTACAAATTGTGCATTGCTGTTATGTATAGAAAAGGCAAGCAGTAAGGTGATAAGTAGATTTCGGAACATTTAGAGTTGGTTGTTTTTCAAAGATAAAAAGATTTAGTTACGAATTACAATCTACAAGTAGGATCGCTGATTCGTTTGATTTTGTGATTGAATGATTAGTAGTACAAACTTATTTGCGTTGGCCAATCGCTTTTTGAAACAATTGCAGACAGGCTTTAATACCGCAGGTTACTTTCAGGATGACAAGAGAGAAGGAAATTTATTTCAACCATAATCATCAAAAAAAAAATAAAACCAAACTCCCTCTCCGCGGAGAGGGTTGGGGTGAGGCATTTTAACTATGATTTAAATTTCTACCAGCTCACATTTGAGATATTAGAGAGATGATAGTTTTTCTACGCATGAAAAATTTTTCTTAAAGTGTAAGAAGGTTTCTCGGCTTCGCTCGAAATGACATTGTAGGTAGAGAAAAATTTTATTTTACAAGTTTTAAAAGCTTTCTCGGCTTCGCTCGAAATGACATTGTGGGGGGAGAAAAATTTAATTTTCAAATCTTACTTCGGCATTCGTAGTTTTATAACGCAGGATGCAAATTTTCAAATTCAATTCACTAATCCCTAACCACTATTCCCTGGTGCCTAAACCCTAATGCCTACGCTTGTACCATATTCAAAATAGATTCAAAAATCAGTCGTCCATTTGTGTTGGCTAAAATATCTTCTGATGCTCTTTCAGGGTGTGGCATCATACCAAAAACATTTCTGTTTGCATTACAGATGCCTGCAATATTTTCCAATGCACCATTTGGATTGTTTGTCATTTCTGTATTTCCTTTTTCATCACAATAACGGAACAACACCTGGTTATTGTCGTTCATTGTTTTTAACGTATCAGCATCACAATAAAAATTTCCTTCACCGTGTGCAATCGGAACTTTTATCACCTGGCCAATTCGTAAACGTGATGTAATTAAACTCTCATCAGTATCGCAACGCAGAAAAACATTTTTACAACTGAACTGATTATGCACATTGCTTAATAGTGCTCCGGGAAGTAAATGTGATTCACATAAAATCTGGAAGCCATTACAAATGCCAAAAACAAATCCGCCTTTATCAGCAAACTCCTGCACTTCCTGCATCACCGGAGAAAGTTGAGCAATAGCTCCTGAACGCAGATAATCACCATAAGAAAATCCACCCGGCAATAAAATAAAATCACAACCTTTTAAGGTGTGATCTTTATGCCACAATGTTTCCACCTGCTGACCCATTACATCTTTTAAAACATGTATCAGGTCCTGGTCGCAGTTAGATCCCGGGAAAATTACAACGCCGAATTTCATAGCTGATTATTTTTTGTAAAGTAATAAATTACTGTTGTAACAGAAGATAAAATACTGTTATCCCTCTTTCTTCCCTTCAATAATTTTAATCCTTGCTTTTTTATTTTGTGGACGTGATGGACGTGTTGTACCTTTTGATCCAATTATCAATTTTCCTTTTCTGGAACGTTTATCTCCTTTTCCCATGTTGTATAGATTTTATGCAAAAGTAAAATTCAATTACTATAAGACAAGGGAAAAAGCACAAATAATCAGAGTATTGCAAAAAGAACCGGTCGTGATGGTGTTGCATCATTTACAAAAGGGGCTGTCTGCAGGTTTAAAAGATATTTTCCATCAGGAATAGTATCAGGAACATAAATAAATTCTGTAATTGTTGCTGCTGTTAATGGTTTCTCCGGATAATTCCAGAACGCATGATGAGCCAATAATTTTCCTTCATCATTTTCCTTATCAACAGAAGGAAGATCAGTCAGCAGATGCAGGATGTTTTTTTCTCTGATAAACTTCATGGCATCTACGTGAATGTATGGAGGATTGGTATTGGAATACGCTCTTGTTTTTTTTGAAGTATCATTTGGTAATGTGCGAATCACCAATGCTTCATAACCATCATCCGTAAATAATTTTTCCAGTTGATTTCTTGTGATAACATGATCACCATTTATTTCTTCAGGAGTGATGGTAATTAATTTTGCAAGAAAGAAAAATGTTTTTAAAGAGTCATAAACAGAATACCATTCAGCAGTTATATGTCCAACACATTCCGTATGCGTACCATGTCCGTGCGGATTAAAATATATATCACGGAAATTTACAGATCCACCTTCTTTAACAGAACCCACCCAACTTCCGTTTCTCACTGGTTCCATTTTAACAGGAGGAACATACCATGCACTAACCTTTCCTTCACCGGCTTCAAGAGGCAATGAAATATCAATAGGTTTTGATAAATCAGTTTTTATTTTTCCGGAAGGATGTTGAATCTCTGCTATCATAAATTTTGAGATGGATAAATTTATATAAAAAGATCAGAAGCCATACGATCGGCAATTAATTTTCCTTTTGTTGTTAAATATAGATGATCATTTTTTCTTTCCAGATCACCGGAAGTAATAAATTCGTTTGCTTCATTTAATAAATGACGATGAAGATCATCTCCAAAAGTTGTGCTCACATAATTCAGATCAATTCCCCACATCGTTCGTAAGGAGACCATCACATATTCGTTAAAACGATTGGGAATCGTAAGTTCTTCTTTTTCTGCAAGACGGTTATTATCTGATATTGACTTTATATATAGTGCATTGTTGGCCACATTCCATTCACGCGAAACACCATTGTAAGAATGTGCGGAAGGCCCAACTCCTAAATAATGAATCCCTTTCCAGTAAGAAGTATTATGTTTGGAAAAGAATCCCGGCTTACAGAGATTGGAAATTTCATATGGAAGAAATCCGGCATCTTCTGCAACACTTAACAACGTAGTAAACTGTCTTGCTGAAACTTCTTCTTCCGGCATTTGTATATATTTCTTCTTTACAAAAACTCCCAATGCTGTTTTGGGCTCTACCGTTAAGCAATAGCATGATAAATGCTGAACAGGAAGTTGCAACGCAATATCAAGATTCTCTTTCCATTGCACATCCGTCATTCCCGGAATACCATAAATTAAATCAATAGAGATATTGTTAAATCCTGCAGCAGCAGCTTCACGCACACTGTTCAATGCCTGGTCGGCCTGGTGTGCACGGTTCATCCACTGTAAATCTTCATTACGAAAGGATTGAATTCCTATACTCAGTCTGTTTATGGGAGTT
>JBDTVD010000290.1:0-4808 GCA_040007375.1 Bacteroidota bacterium
TACCGGCGGGTGTGTATTTTGCAAGATATGTTTCAGCACCACCAGCACTGTTCAATGGGGAAACAGCAGCACCCGGATCCATATCCAGGTATGTTGCGTAACTACCTATAATATATATATTCCCTGCGCTGTCACAGGCAATATCACTTCCGTAATCAGATCCAAGGTAACCCAATGCGAAACCATTGTTATAAGTCAGTTGAGCGTTAGTGATAAACGGAAGTATTAATAAAAGTAAGAGCAGGTGTGTTTTCATGAGTTGTTTATTGAATGAATAAAAATAGCAAAAAATTAACATGCAATGATTACTGGCTGAAGCGGGTTTTCAAGTTTGTGATTTATTATAAATTTAAGTGCACATGTAAGAATGTTTGCACAACAAAGGTGGTAACATCTGACTCCACAACAAAGGTGGTAACATCTGATTGCACACTAAAGTGTTCCCTTACTATAAATATTTTCGTATTGCCACAAACAAAAACAGTCAGGTGATAACACCTGACTGCACAACAACGCTTTTAAAATTTATCAGGATTTCTACTCCGAACTCCGAACTCCGAACTCCGAACTCAAAACTCAAAACTCCGAACTCCGAACTCCGAACTCGAAACTTCAAACTACTTCCCAACGATCTCCACAGATGGAGCAACAGCTTCATGCTGGTTTGGAATATCAGCGCTGCTCAGTGTAAAGTTATCTTCCTCATCTTTATATTTCATCACTTGTCCTAACGCATCAGGAACTACATCGCTGCAGATGGTGATGAAGGAACCTTTCTTTGCACTTTTAAATGCGTATTCAATTGCTTCCGGTTCGCTTGGTATTACTATATATTTTTTCTTCGGATCAACACTATATATTCCTTTCAGCATTAATTCAATTATTTCCTGCTCACTTCTTCCGCGTAAATTTCTGTCCTGTCTGATAATTACTTCATCAAACATTTTTGCAGCAAGTGTTCCCAATAAAATAATGTCTTCATCACGTCTGTCACCCACACCTGCAATAACTCCTACTTTTGGTTTTGCCTCAATACGTTCCAGGAATCTTCCTATTGCCTGGAATCCTGCAGGGTTATGTGCATAATCTACCATCACAGTAAATTGTTTGAATTCGAAAATATTTAATCGTCCTGGTGTTTGAACAGGTGATGGAATAAATGTTTCCAATGCAAGACGGATATCTTCCATTTTCCAGTTGCGGATGAAACCACTTAATACTGCAGGAAGAATATTCTGTATCATGAAAACTGCTTTTCCACGATACGTTAGTGGTATATTAATTATTTTCTCTACGCGTATTTTCCAGGTGCCTTTGCAGATAGTGATGTAACCATTTTCTGCAATAGCAGCTAATCCACCTTTGTCGCAATGTGCTTTTACAATCGGATTATTTTCATCCATACTGAAATAAGCAATCTGGCTTCTCACATCTTTTTTCATATTAACTACCAGCTCATCATCAGCATTTAAAATGGCATAACCACCTGGCTTCACACTTTCAGGAACCACTGCTTTCACGCGTGCCATATCATCGAGTGTATTAATTCCCTTTAATCCTAAATGATCTGCAGCAACGTTGGTAACAATACCAATATCACAATGACTGAATCCTAATCCTGCACGTAATATTCCACCGCGTGCACATTCCAGTACTGCAAAATCAACAGTAGGATCTTTTAAAACAAACTCTGCACTCTGTGGTCCTGTACAATCACCACGCTGCATCATAATACCTTGTATATATATACCATCTGTTGTGGTAAATCCAACTTTATGTCCTGCCGTTTTTGCCATGTGTGCCAGCAAACGTGTTGTTGTTGTTTTTCCATTTGTTCCGGTGATTGCAATTATCGGAATGCGTGGCGTACTTCCCGGAGGAAATAACATATCAATAACAGGTTCTGCAACGTTGCGTGGTAATCCTTCTGTTGGTGCAAGATGCATACGGAAACCCGGAGCAGCATTTACTTCTAAAATAGCACCACCTGTTTCTTCAATAGGAACACTGAGATCATTTGTCATAATATCAATACCACAAATGTCAAGACCAATTATACGTGCAATACGTTCGCACATAAACACATTATGCGGATGCACTAAATCAGTAATATCAGTTGCTGTTCCACCGGTGCTGATGTTTGCTGTTGATTTCAGATATAACAGTTCATCTTTAGGCAACACTGTTTCCAATGTAATATTTTTTTCCAGCAGAATACTGTTTGTCATGTCATCCACTTTAATTGCAGTGAGTACTTTTTCATGACCATAACCTCTGCGTGGATCTTTATTTACATCATCAATCAATTGCTGTATGGTTGATTTACCATTACCGATAACCAATGCAGGAGTACGTTTTGCAGCACAGATAAATTTGTAATCAATAACAAGAATACGGTGATCAAATCCTGTTATATATTTTTCACAAATTACAGAACGTGAAATTTTCTTCGCAGCAGCTAATGCCATTACAGCATCTTCACGATTACGTATATTAATTGTTGCACCACGTCCATGATTTCCGTTCACCGGCTTCATCACTAAAGGATAACTAAGCGATGCAATTGCAGCATCCATATCGTCCTCATCATATATAATTCTTCCGCGCGGAACAGGTATGTTTGCAGCTTCCAGTAAATTTTTTGTTTCCTCTTTATCGCAGGCAATTTCCACTGCAATACTTCCTGTATTACTGGTTATCGTTGCCTGAATTCTTTTCTGATTTACACCATAACCCAGCATTACCAATGAGTGACGGTTTAAACGTATCCACGGAATCCCTCTGTTCTCTGCTTCTTCCACAATTGAACCGGTACTTGGCCCGAGGCGTTCTTCTTCACGTATCTCACGCATCTTCTGTAAATCATCAGCGAGATCATATTCCTTTCCTTCTATAAGTGCTTCAGCAATCCGAACAGCTGCTCTTGCTGCATAAGTTCCTACTTTCTCTTCCGTGTAGGCAAAAACAACATTGTAAACACCTTCTTCACCAGCGCCTCTTGTTCTTCCAAAGCCCACATCCATTCCTGCAAGCGTTTGTATTTCCAATGCAATATGTTCCACCACATGTCCCATCCATGTTCCATCTTTTACTCTCTTAAAAAAACCACCGGCAACACCTTCACTGCATTGATGTTCATACATCGTAGGAAATAACTTCTCCAGCCTTTCACTGAATCCGTTAATGGAGTTGGTTGGTCGCTCTTCCATCTCCTGCAGATCGAGTTTCATCACGATGAGTTTATGACGGCGGATTGACCAGTAATTTGGGCCACGCATAGCGCGGATTTCTTGAATACGCATAGTTTTTTTGGATAATGAATAATTAATAATTAAGAATGAAAAATTAAATCATTCTACTAGTTGGAAGTTGGTTCGTATTATTACTTTTTTGCTGATTGCTGTAAACGTAATAATTATTTAAGAAAATGTTAATAATTAAACATAATCAACCATAAGACCCGATGAAAATAAGAATAGTTTGGCAGTCAGCAAAATTTCAGGTGGTTTAGTGTGCTGCTGGAAAAATTGAAATATGGGGGGGATTCTATCATCCTGTGTAACAATATGAAAATATACCGGTTGACTCGTGTTATATATAAGCAGTAAATTCGTCTATCATCTAAAATAATGAGTTTGATCAAAGGAAAACTGATTGCCATTGGCGGCAATGAAGATAAAGGAACGGAAGCCGAACCTAATTTTGAACAAAAAAACAATCTGAATTTCTTTGAGATGCAGATTTTAAGCCGCATCGTGCATGAGTTGCAGCATCAGAAAGAATCACGTATTGAAGTAATTACCAGTGCTTCCAGTATTCCGGCAGAAGTAGGGGAGAATTATGATCATGCGTTTCATAAACTGGGCTGTAATAATGTGGGAATGCTGCATATCAAAAATCGTGATGATGCACAAAAGCCGGAGTATATTGAAAGGATAAAGAATTGTGATGGAGTTATGATTACGGGAGGTAATCAGTTGCGGCTGAGTACCATTTTTGGCGGGACACAATTTTTACGAACATTGCATGAGCGTCTGGAAAATGAAGCATTTTTAATTGCGGGAACCAGTGCCGGTGCAATGGCAATGAGTAATACAATGATTTACCAGGGAAGCAGTGCCGGAGCTTTAATTAAAGGGGAAGTAAAGATTACAACCGGTCTGGCATTTATTAAAGATGTAATAATAGATTCTCATTTTGATAAGCGTGGACGTTTCGGACGATTGGCACAATCAGTTGCCAGTAATCCTTCCTGTATTGGAATTGGTTTGGGAGAAGATACAGGCGTTATCATTACTGAAAATAATCATCTCGAATTAATTGGTTCAGGACTGGTTGTAATTGTAGATGGTCATGATATACATCACAGCAACATTGCTGATCTTGCAGAAGGGTCACCTATAAGTATTGAAAATCTTATTGTGCATGTAATGACAAGAGGAAATGCTTATGATTTACGATTACGGAAATTTATTCCGGAGTTGAAAGCGGTGAACTAGGGTAAAAATTAAAAATTAAAAATAAAAAATAATTATTTTATATATAAGGGTGTGGTCGGAAATGATTGCACCTTTTTTTTATTTTTTTAGTGATACTGATTTTGTTTTGATGTATATATAAAGTGATTGTTGAGGAATATTAAAACCTCAAAACAATTTTCAAATAAAAACTTCTTTCAATTTTGTGTGGTAGAGCAGATGGCAATAAATTCTGTTAAAGGCCTGATTATTATCTGAACTTTTATCAGTCTTTGTTCTTATGTATAATTACATTCAGCAAAAGCATACCTGCAGTAAAGCCAGCAACAA
>JBDTVD010000291.1:0-4790 GCA_040007375.1 Bacteroidota bacterium
TGAAAAGAACAAAGTTGTGTCCTTTCCTATTAGCCACACTTCAAACTCTAAAATCTTGCGAGAATTTTCATTTAGGAATACTGAAATAGGTGTCTGCAGAAGAGAATCACTTGAAAAATTCAATGTATCTGCGAATCCTAAAATTGTAGTATCTGAAAAATGACCTATGGTTATGCCATATTCAAAATATGGTGGATCTGGGTCGATCGTTGTTGATGTCCATATGGAATCAGCTATAGGTTTCGGAATGGAAATTAGCCTGAAATTAGAATTTTTCGGATACCAATTCTTAAGTTCTGTGTATTTTACATCAAGTCTGTTGGTTCCTATTTGGATATATGATTGTGAAAAAGATAAATGCGTTATTACTGTAAAAAAAGAAATTAATAATTGCTGTTTCATAAAATTGCCACTAACTAGTTTATTGTAGAAGTTCAAATATAAAAATATTTCTCTAACCCAATCCAATTTAGCTGGCTTTGTGTAGTATGCAACAACAAAAAGTAAGTAATTAAATCGTGCTTACACTTTCATTGTTTTTTATCCATCAATAAGTTACGGGTGCTTTATAGTTGAAAATAATACCAACTTGTAATCATTGCTTCTACATATAGTAACGTACCTGAAACCAATATATATTTAATGACTCACAATCACTCTGTATCTGAAACTATCTTTCCCGGAAACTGCCTCTATAAAATACATGCCCGAAACATAACCCTTCATGTCAATCCTAATGTGATCAGTATTCGGAACAACATTGATTATTTGTATCAACTGCCCTGTTGCTGTATAAATGTTTACAGAAAGATTGATAGATACATCAGGCGCCGATATATATAAATATTGATCAACCGGATTCGGATATATAGTAAATGCACCATCGTTTATTTTATCAATGTCTGTAACAAGAACGTAATTACAGGAAGAGGTATCAATACATCCATTCTGACTGATAATAACTGCAAACGATCCTGATTGCGAAGCGGTATATATATTCGTGTTAGCATTATTTATATTCACACTGTCGCAGTATATCCATTGCCATGATGCTGTTGTTGCCGGCGATGTTAATGTATTGCCATTTATAATTACGCTTGTATCAACGGAAATCACACTTACGTCATGCGTTGCAGATGCAGAACAACCATTGTTATCAATAACAATTACCTGATAGCTACCGGTATTATTAACAATAATCTGTTCCGTGGAATCATTCGTTGACCATTGATAATCTGAAAAACCTGATCCGGCATTTAATACTGCCTGGTTTCCATCACAAATAGAATCAGGTCCACTTATGACGACATTAGGAAGGTTATTCACTGAAAAACTGATACTGTCAGTTCCTGTGCAACCATTTGCATCCGTTACAGTAACTGAATATATAGAAGGTAAAACAGGTGTAATTGCTGAAGCGGTACTGCCTGTCGACCATAAATAAGAGCTGTAATTTCCTATATATAAATATCCTGTATCGCCGGCACATATTTCACTTACACCTGAAATAGCAGGGTGCAGATTATTAATTGTTATATATAAACTATCGTAGCCTTTACAACCCTGAGCATCGGTAACTGTAATTATATAATACCCGGAATCGGAGGCTGTAATACCTGGCGATACGCTGCCTGTTGACCACAAATAAGAAGAAAATGTACCTACCTGAAGCGTTGTACTCATACCACTGCAAATGGTATCATTTCCACTGATTTCAGGATCGGGGCCGATTGCTCTTATTAATTGATAATCTAACATTTTACAACCGTTTGTATCAGTAATGGTAAGATAATAATAAGCCGTTGATAAAGCATATATAGAAGAAGCAGTACTGCCTGTTGACCATAAATAGCTGACAGCACTTATATCTGAAGAAAGCTGAACGGAGTCGCCATTGCAAATGGAATCATTGCCTGTAACAAGAACCGTTGGATAAACAACAGGTAATACATGAATGTATGCAGGCTTAACCAGGGTATCATTATTATTTAAATATTTTGCAATTAATAGTACGTCGTAATCACCAACTGCGCTATAATTAACAATTGGGTTTGGTTGGGTTGATGTTGATGGCGTTCCACCGGGAAATTGCCATTCAATACTTATTGGCGAATCACCACTTTGATTTCTGAACTGTACATTTCGATTGGTGTTAAAACATACAGAAGTTAAATTGGAAGTGAAGGCAGCACCATGAACTGCAGTATCACTAACAAAAACCATCGATGGACTTGTATTCACTACAGGTTGTGTGTCAAAATAAATACCTGCCGAATTATATATAGTATCATTCAGATAAACAGGATTCTTCGGTTTAATTTTAAACCAGATATGCCCTTTTGAATTTAAAGAATCAGTAATTGTAGGAGTCAGCACAATCGGATCAAAAAGAAACTGCAGTAAACTATCGGCGCCGTAAGAAACAATACAAGGATGTGAAGTGGCTAACAATTCAAATGAATTAATATCCAGCTTACCTGAAATAAAATCACGTACCATAACGCGGCTGGCATTCCCTGTACCGATATTCTCAAAATTTATATTGTAAGTTAAATAATCCTGAAAGCCAGGACTTACAATCGGTTGATCAACCAATTTATTATTGGGATCGTAAGGATAACCGTCAGGAGGATTTGTTATACTTAAAGAATCACGTATCAACACTCCTGTAGTTGAAGTATTATTTGATGTATCAATATCGCCGGATACAAACAGGTTTGCAGTGAACAACGTAATCTGATTGATCGGAAAACTATCTACGCGGATCGTTACCATATTATTTATCTGACCGAACGGATTCAGACTTACATTCCAGGTTAAAGTATCATTCACAATACTTCCATGTTGTAAGTTTTGCAAAGTATATCCTGGTGGCATATACATTTTAAGAGTACCGGAAGTAACCTGCGTTCCTGAATTTTTAACGTTCATTCCCAGCGTGAGGGATTCAGTCAATCGTGTTGTTCCACTAGAACCTAATGATACGGACAGGTTTGAAAAACTGGAAGTTGCTGTAACAATAAAATCGTGAATGATTACTTCTCCTACATCAATAGTATCATACAATGGTGTATTGCAGATAAAACCAAAAGGCAATGCTGTTAAACTCATACTCACCAATCCGCTGTCAACACCAATGGAATAAGTGCCGTCATTAAAAGTGGTGAGGTCAGTTCCCTGAAAATAATTTATCTTTTGATTTACTAAAAGAATATCTGTTGTATCATATGAATTATTCTGATTCATATCATAATACGATTTACCTTTAATATAGCCTGTGTTTTGCGAACAACTGGGAATAGGTAAAGGGCCTGGAGTATTTGACCACAGCATGGTATAGTAATAGCAACCTTCGCTGGAGGTATATATATTACCGGATAAATCTCCATCCACGAACCTGTTGGAACACATAAAGCAATCATATACCATATTATTCTTCAAATGAATAACACCCAACCCATCGTTGCGCAGATCAGGAAAACTTTTGATTAAATTATTAGTGCCACGAAGTATTGTGCAATAGGGAGCATCAGGAAACAATGACAAATAATTATTTTCAACATTTGCTGAATCTAAAAAGTTGATTTTATCAGGTGGGATGTACGAAATATGATTGTCAGGAACATTGAGGTATCTCAGACTTACAAAATACTGCAATCCTTCCAGTGAAGTCATGCATGAATTGGGATTCGAAATAGTAGTTCTGTAAATAACATTTGAATCAAGAAAATTCAGACTGTCACCAACAAAAGCAGTAGGTATAGTGCTTTGTAAATAACTTCGAAAGCAGGAATCAGGAATCCATGCCAGGGAATATTGATCCAGTACCAGTAAATTATCGATAATCGCTTTACCTGTTATTAAACCTTTGATACGAAAAGCTAACCTGACTGTATCTCCAGCATAAGCGGAAAGGTTATATATATTAAATCCTTTTTGTTTACTGTTGCCCAGGCTATCAGTTAATCCTGATAGAATGGTATCATTCTGATTGGTGATCACCCAAAGTGATATTTCGGCACCGGTTGTATAATTAGAATAATACCGTACAGAAGAATTGTTACCTAAAATAATTGCAGGCGTCATCATCACTTTATCTATGGCACCAGAGGGTTGGTCAACACCCAGCATGTACTCGTAAATTTCAAGATAAAACGGTACCGGAACTCCTCCAAAAAAACCATGAGTTACTGCGCCGGCTGAATTAGGCATAGTATCGTTATCGAGCATAATCCATCCCTGACCGGGAGCCCAGTTACGGAAACTATTTTCATAGAGTACAGTGTACTGGGCATTTGTTAATAGTGATAAACAAATAAATAAAGAGAGTAAATAATATTTCATGGGATTGCAGATTTTACTCCAATTGTTTTGGAATGTGGAGTGTGGTTAATTATTCATAAAGGTAAATAACTTTCCTTTTAAAAATGACGGCTGAAAAAAAAAGTCTGCACTTTATTTTAAACAGGATGTTCGCTTTTAATAATTCGATGAATAATTAATCGGGTTTCACCAGGTGTAAGTTTGCCGTACGGTAAAGCTCAGATTTTTTATTTTACACTATATGCAAAATGATGACTGGTAATATTAAATCCATAGTTCAGGTATAAGCGGTGTGCATCATATCGCTGCGGAACACATCCGGAATCAAGATGTACCTGTTCGCATCCATGCAGTTTTGCCTGCTCATCCACATAATCCAAAAGTAATTTTGCATAACCTTTTTTCCGGTGAGATGGATGTGTGGTAAGGTCATCAATATATATAGCCTTTCCCCATGCAAGATGTTC
>JBDTVD010000292.1:0-4780 GCA_040007375.1 Bacteroidota bacterium
AATGCTTTGAAAAACCCTGTTGCGGTGATGTCGTTCGCATTGGGCAATAAGCATAGCCTGCATGAAGCCATTATTCTTCGCAGTGCTGCCTATCTTTTCGGAGCACGGTGGAAGAAAGCTGATTGGAAAAATGCTCTCAATGAAATTCATTCCGGTGAGCTGGTGCCACAGGTTAACAACATCAACAATATCAAAGTTGGTAATAACATCAATACCACTTTCGGCAAATGGATTTACTGTTGTGTAAGAGTAGTGAAACCAAAAATTATTGTGGAAACAGGTGTGTCGCATGGAAGCTCTTCATGGATCATCCTCAATGCACTTCATAAAAATAAAACGGGACAACTTATTTCTGTTGATCTTCCGGACAATGATTTAAACTCAAATTACAACTTCAACGGATCAGCTCAAACAGGATGGCTGGTTCCTGCTGAATTACGCAATCAATGGAATCTTCAGCTGGGTGATGCAAAAAAAATTCTTCCTCAACTGTTGGAAAAAAGTAAAGAGATAGATCTCTTCTTCCACGACAGCGATCACAGTTTCGAACATATGCAGTGGGAATTCAATACCATTTTTCCGTATCTAATAAAAGACGGACTGGTGTTGAGTGATGATGTTCATCAGCATGCAGCATTTCCGGAGTTTGTAGCAAAAAATAATTTACGTGCTCTTACATTCAACAAAGGTGGTTGTGCGATAAAGAGTAAGTAATTAAATATACTTCTTCATTACGGCGGCGTTTATTTATTTGCGAAAAATATTATGCAGAAGAATAAGACAGTTACAACTACGAATGCAATGCAAACTGTTACTGAATAATCAGCTTTTCAAAATACACTTTATCATCAATCACTAATTTAAGAAAGTAAATTCCTGACGATAAATTTTTAATGTCAAGTTGATTATTATTATTTAACCGGACACTTCCCTCCTCTCTTCCATCTCCACTATAAATAATGGCAGTTGCATTTTTAAAATTTATTATTTCTGAAGGTAATTTAATATGGAAAGAACCATTGTTGGGATTTGGATAAATCAATATTGAATTGTTGCTGGATGATTTCTCATTAATGCCAACCATTGCATCGCACTTGGCAATGAAAACATCATATTGATAAAGGCTTGTAAGGGAATAGTTGCCAAATGCAGTTGTGTTGCGAAATGGACCAGAAACATAGCAGCTATTATTTATATCATGCACTACTGATGAAACATGAGGCTGAACAGTAGGACCACTGCTCACCGCTATTTTTGCATTCAAGACACCATGGTAATTTCCGCTTGAATCACATCCTGCCACAAACATGTCTATATCCTGCCAGTTACTTGTATGAACACTATAACTATCAAATTGTATGGTATCTCTAAATGTTCCTGCAATATATACACTTCCATTTATCTTGCTTACTGAAAAATCATGTGGATTACAACCACCATAAAAACCACTTGACCAGTTTTTTCTTACCCAGATTACATTCCCATTACCATCATATTTAACCAGGAAACATTCTCGTACTCCATTAGATGGTGTTGGAATTTGAATATTTCCGAACTGTGCTCCATAGGACCACAAAGCACCGCAAGCATATATATTTCCGGCTCCATCATATTTAGCTCCAATGTTATAATTCAGATAGCCACCACCATCAAGTTTAGCCCATAACAAATTTCCATTTGAATCAAATTTTGCAAGCAATAAATCATCACCCCAGGTTTGTGCACCAAATAAAGTATCCTGATCAACTGTAATGGTATCATTCACAGTTATTGCTCCTATAAGTATTTCGTTTGAATAACAGCTGATACTCCTTACATAAGCCTGATCAGTACTTAAATTATCAGTAGTATTATTAAGAATTCTTTTAGCCCATAGGCAATTTCCATTTCCATCATATTTTGCTATGATCGTTCCTTTTGGAACCAGCACTGAATCAAAATAGGCAGAATCATGAACTTCAGCAACTACATATAAATTGTCGTTATTATCTGTACTTATCCGATAAGCAGCATCAGAAGCAATACCTCCAGCTTTTTTTGCCCAGATACAATTCCCATTGCTATCATATTTAGCCAGAAATATATCTTCGCTTAACGACATAGATGTCAAAACTGTATTTCCTATAGTTATTGATCCCTGAAATACACCCGATAAATAAATACAATCACTGGCTGAACTAAAAGTAATTGCCTTTGTGTTTTCGTAACCAGAACTATTTCCACCTAGTTGTTTGGTCCATAAAAAATTACCGGAAGCATCAATTTTTGAAAAAGCTACATATCCAGCAGCTGTGTATAAAGTATCATCCCCGTAAATCCCATATGGAATAGAAAAATTACTCGCTAAATATATATTGGAGTTATTATCTGCAGCTAATATCCCAAAATCATCACTCATTGATTTTCCACAACTCAAAGCCCACTGCCAATTCTGGCCATATGTTGTGAAGGAAAATAATAACAATGCAAGAAGAAGGTCTTTTTTCATAGGGTTGATTCAACTTTGTGTGCATAACAAATATATAAGTATTCATCTTAATAATTCTGTAAAAAATCTGCTTTATCCAAATGTACTATTTTAAACTTTTTTAGCTGTTTCCCGTAAAAACGCTGGTAAAACCATTCCTGAGTTTTAGCTATTTCACCAAACTCTATTACATTTGAAGGCAGATGAAAATCTATTATTTCTCCCCTTACGACATCCTTCGCCCACGTACCAACCAGGTGGGTGATATGCGCCTGTGCGAGGGTTTTGTACAGAATGGAGCTAAGGTAGATCTCATCATTCCATTTGTTTACCGGAAAGACAATATTCCCCGCGAAAAGATCTGGGAGTTTTATGGACTGGAAGATCATTTCAACATCCGTTTTTTAAAAACCTGGTTTACCAGTGATGTTGCCGGTAAATGGATGTTCAGCATATTGAGTCTGCTGAATTGTATGGTGTTTACCGGAATTATTATCCGTTCCTGGTTTTCTAAAGAGAAGGTATATATAATTTCCAGAACACCGATGTTGCTTCGTCCTTTTTTATGGATCAGGATGATCATTCCTTTTGCATGTGGTAAAATCAGAATTGTATCATGGATACATGAGTTAAAACTTTCATCAGCTTACCGTTTTGTATATAAAAATGCTGATGGTGTGATGGGAACCAATTCATCACTCACCAATGATCTGATTAAAGAAACAGGAAAGAAAAAAGAAAAAACCTGCGTTACGTTAAATCCTATTTCCAGTGCACAACTTCGTGATCGTCCTACCAAATCAGAATCAAGAAAAGAAATTGGTCTGAATGGTATTTATCCACTTATTGTTTATACAGGAAAAATAGGAACGAAATACAATAAAGAAATTATATATATACTGGAAGCTGCTGAACAATTGCCCGATTATCATTTCCTTTTTACAGGAGGGAAACAGGATGCCATCAGTATACTGGAAGAATGGTGTGATAAACACAATGTGAAAAATGTAAAATTCACGGGTTACATTCCGGATTATACAAGAATTAAATATTATCAGTCAGCGGCGGATATTCTTATTTCTTATTACACCAGCCAGGGACATGATGTTCGTTATAATTTCCCTAATAAGTTATGTGAATACATGTTAACAGGAAATGTGGCTATCACTCCTGATTTTCCTGCAAACCGTGATGTAGCTCATAAAGACAATGTATTATTTACAGATGCAGAAAATTCTGTTGCACTGGCAGCAACTATTCGCAAGGCTGCTGAAAATCCGGAGTTAAGCAAAGAACTTGCTGCACGTGCTTTAACTGAAATGCAGGAGATGACATTCAAAGTGAGATGCAGCATCATCATCAACTTTTTAAAAACACTGTAGTGACTTGGATCCTTTAGTTGACAGTTACCTGCAGCATGGTTGTCTTTCCGCAAAAGATAAAATCATTTCTATATTTTCAACATCACTTCCCTTTACCATCAATGCTTCAAAAGCTGCCACTTTATATATTAAGTCACTAGGAGAAGTTAACGAAGTATTACCTTCTTCAACAGTAAAGATCAAACCTTATTCAGGTGTTCATCCAGTCGTTTTAAAAATAAAAAATTACCTTAATTCTCTTATGTATCATGATCTTGTTGGTGCATATGTTCACGGAAGTGCAGCAACCCAGGAGTTAATTCCTTACAGTGATTTTGATGGTTTGCTGATTATTAAAGATGAGGTGTTAAAATCACCATCACGCATAAAAAGACTTGCAGTAAATCTGAATAAAACAGCTGATATGATGCTGGAACTCGATCCTTTACAACATCATGGCTGGATGCTGCTTGCCGAAAGTGATCTGCATCATTATGATAACAGTTTCTTTCCTCTTGAACTTTTTAACTATGCATCATCGCTTCTGGATAAAGGCCAGGAATTAACGTTGCTCAATGATTCATCACGCTCTGATTATAAAACACCTTTCAATAAACTCATCTTCACTTTACAGAAAAAAACTTCGCGACCTTGTCCTGAAAACCTGTATGAAATAAAAATACTGCTGAGTGAATTTATGTTATTACCTGCATTATATATACAGGCTGTGGAGAAGAAAGGTATTTTTAAAGGAGAAAGTTTTTCTGCCGCTGCAAAATATTTTAAGGGTAATGAATGGGCAATAATGAATGATGTTTCAACTATCCGTGAGAAATGGAATTATAAAATTTCTGTTTCTCCGGAAATGAATGCTAGAAGATTCAGAAAGATTCCTGTACTGTCAAAAGTATTTCATACAGCAGCTCCTTCAGAGTTAAAAACAACTTTGAAT
>JBDTVD010000293.1:0-4757 GCA_040007375.1 Bacteroidota bacterium
CATGAATGAATCATCATTACAATTGGGGATTGCCACGTCAACTTCGTCTCCTCGCAATGACGGGGATTTTAATTATATATATCCTTAAAAAATGTACTCCCTTTATGGTCGGGGTAAAGAGTATTGAAAGTACTAATCCCTATCTATCCAGTTTTTCGTAAACAGAATTATTACTGATATACTCCGGAACAATCTCTTTCATTCTTCTAACAATAGAATCATTATCCTGTGTACCAAAAAGTCCTATCAGTTCACGCACTTCCTGTGAGATAGTTTCGAAATCATACGTCTTTACTTTGGCTATCATAATTTTTTTATGATGTGTGGCGATGGTATTCTCTTCGCTGCAAAGTAATTCTTCGTAAAGTTTTTCACCCGGACGTAATCCTGTATATATAATCTGTGTGTCTTTGCCCATCTCCAGTCCTGAAAGCTGCACCATGCGTTTGGCAAGGTCTGCAATGCGCACACTCTGACCCATATCAAATATATATATTTCTCCGCCGTTGCCCATAGATGCTGCTTCTAACACCAACTGACACGCTTCGGAGATCGTCATAAAAAAACGGGTGATTTCAGGATGTGTTACTGTAATTGGTAATCCGGCATCAATCTGTTTTTTAAAACGTGGAATTACACTTCCATTACTTCCCAATACATTTCCAAAACGGGTAGTAATAAATTGTGTGCGCGAAACTTTATCAAGCGACTGTATATATATCTCAGCAATACGTTTTGTTGCTCCCATAATGTTGGTAGGATTAACCGCTTTATCCGTACTGATCATCACAAATTTTCCAACACCTGTTTCATGTGCAAGGTCAGCCATAATCTTGGTGCCCATTACATTATTTAATATAGATTCCGACGGATTATTTTCCATCACCGGAACATGTTTATACGCCGCTGCATGAAATACAATCTGCGGTTTAAAAGTTTCGTACACATGCCGCATCCGTTCCATATTGCGCACATCACCAATTACTGTTTCGCAATCCACCATAAAATCTGCTGTCTCATCAATATCCAGTTCCAGTTCATACAATGGAGATTCTGCCATATCAACCAGTACCAGTTTCAATGGTTCAAACGGAATCAACTGACGTACAATTTCACTACCAATAGAACCGGCAGCACCTGTAATCATAATTGTTTTACCACGCACCGTCGATTTAATAAGTGACAGATCCAGTTGTATCGGATCACGACTTAACAGATCATCAATATTTACTTTTTTAATCTGCTTAAAACTTAATTCACCATTGATCCATGTTTTTATTGGAGGAACGTTTAACACCTTCGTATTAAACTTCAAACATGCTTCAATAATTTCCTGCTTACGTTTCGGATGTATGTTTTGTATAGAAATAATAAGGTGCTTTACGTCAAACACACGAAGAATATCTTCCAGATCGCTGTGTGCATTATATATCATTACACCTTCCAGTTTCTTACCTGTTTTATTTTTATCATCATCAACAAAAGCAATAACTTTTAACCTGCTTCCACGATCACGGTCAAGTGTACGTTTTGTAATCATACCTGCTTCACCGGCACCATATATAACAACACCGGTCCGCTCACTGCGTGGATTGCGCATCTCCATATAAGCCACCTTAACCAGCAATCTTCCGGCAGTCATAACAAATACGCTGAGCAGATAATCAATAATTAAAATAGAGTAAGGAACAAGGAACTTCTCACGAAGCAGATAACCGATCGGATTAATGAGAGCGATAAATGCACCACCAACAGCCAGAGCAGTAAGAATTCTTGTTGCATCACGCGTACTGGTATAGCGGATGATGCCTGCATAAGTTTTAAAGAGATAGAAAGTGGAAGCTCTTACAACAATAACTAATGGAAAAACATATTTGAAACTGGCTATTTCATAAGCCGGAAGCTGAAAGTTGAAACGTAACAGGTAAGCTATGAAAAGTGAAAAACAACAGACAGCAATATCCGCAGCGAAAATGATGAGGCGGGGAATATGTCGTTCGGGGAATAACTTTATACGCATTTTTTTACGGGCTATCAAAGGTAGGTTATTATTTTTGATGCCATCTATGAAAGTCCTGTTCATTATTCCATACCCTGAAGGTACAGCACCGAGTCAGCGATTCAGGTTTGAGCATTACTTCAAAGAGCTTGAAGCACAGGGTCATTCGTACACTGTTTCTTCTTTTATGGGTCCTAATACGTGGCGAATTCTGTATCAGCCAGGCCATAATCTGTTAAAAGCATCGGGAATTATAAAAGGGTATTTCCGCCGTTTGCGTGATCTCTTTCGTGTTCATAAGTACGATTATGTGTTTATTCACAGGGAAGCATCGCCTTTAGGTCCGCCTGTTTTTGAATGGATGATTGCCCGTTTGTGGAAGAAAAAAATCATTTACGATTTCGATGATGCGATCTGGATTCCGAATGCATCAGAACATAATCCTATTGTTTACCGGTTGAAGCGATATAAAAATACAGAGGATATTATTCGATGGTCGGATACGGTTTCCTGTGGTAATCCTTTCCTGGTTGATTTTGCATCCGGCTTTACTAAACATGCAGTTTTTAATCCGACTGTTATTGATACTTCCTACTATCTTCCAAAACCTGCCAGTGCTAAAAATGGTAAGTTTGTTATTGGCTGGACAGGCAGTCATTCCACGTTGCAATATCTGAACAGGATTCTGCCGGTGATACAAAAACTGGAGAAAGAATTTGAATTTGAATTTCATGTTATTTCAGATAAAGCTCCTTCATTTACTACCAAATCGCTGGTATATAAAAAGTGGAATAAAGCAACAGAAATTACCGATCTTCAGCAGTTCGATATTGGGTTGATGCCACTTACAAATGATAAATGGGCAAAAGGTAAATGCGGGTTTAAGGCATTGCAGTATCTTGCACTCGAAATTCCGGCATTGGTATCACCGGTTGGTATAAATACCAGTATTGTTACAGATGGAATGAACGGATATTATTGTTCAGAAGAAATAGAGTGGGAAGTTGCAATACGAAAATTATATCTTGATAAAAATCTTATCAACGTACTCAAAAAAAATGCACGGAAAATTGTAGAAGAAAAGTTTTCGGTGAATGCACATCGTAAAACATTTATGCAATTGTTCAGGTAAAGGGAAATTATAAATTATAGATTATAAATTATAAATTATAAATTATAGATTATAGATTCTGACTTCTGACTTCTGACTTCTGACTTCTAAAAGAATTATTGCCACTAAAGATAAAATAATTACAAAATAGTTTTTATATATAAACATGATGGAAACGATTAACGACACGATTAAAACTACAGCATTAAATGAGGTACATATTGCACTCGGTGCCAAAATGGTTCCGTTTGCAGGTTATAATATGCCTGTGCAGTATAACGGTATAAATGCAGAACATGAAACAGTACGTACTGCTGTTGGTGTTTTTGATGTAAGTCACATGGGTGAATTTATTTTGAAAGGAGTTGATGCACTGGATCTCATTCAGCGCACCACCACAAATGATGCTTCAAAACTTACAGATGGAAAAGCACAGTACAGTTGCCTGCCGAATGAAACAGGTGGTATTGTGGATGATCTTATTGTATATCGTCTTGATGAAAAATCGTACATGCTTGTGGTAAATGCATCCAATATTGAAAAAGATTGGAACTGGTTGCAGAAGTTCAATACGAAGAATGTGGAGATGCATAATATTTCCGATAATACTTCTTTGCTTGCTATTCAAGGTCCGAAAGCAACGGCTGTTTTGCAGAAACTTACTTCTGTTAATCTGAATGATATTCCTTATTATTCTTTTGCAAGAGGAACAGTTGCCGGTTGTGATAATGTAATTATTTCCAACACAGGTTATACAGGTGCAGGAGGTTTTGAAATTTATTTTGAAAATAATAATGCAGTAAAAATCTGGTATGAAGTGATGAAGGCAGGAGAAGAATTTGGTATTCGTCCTGCAGGTTTAGGTGCACGTGATACCTTACGACTGGAAATGGGTTTCTGTTTATATGGAAATGATATTGATGATACCACATCGCCACTGGAAGCAGGATTAGGATGGATTACAAAATTTACAAAAGATTTTACAAACTCAAAAAATCTTGCTGCACAAAAGGAGCAGGGAGTAACACGTAAGCTGGTAGGTTTTGAAATGATTGACAAAGGTATTCCACGTCATAATTATGAAATAAAAGATGCTGCAGGAAATGTTATTGGAATTGTAACCTCAGGAACACAATCGCCATCATTACAGAAAGCAATTGGAATGGGTTATGTGAAAAAAGAATTTTCTGCTGAGAATGCGGATATATATATAGCTGTACGTGATAAAGCATTAAAAGCAAAAGTTGTTAAAATGCCTTTTCTTAAAAAGGGGTAAGCAGTTTATATATGGACAAGCTTAAGATTGATGCCTGCTTTTCGCCACATCTATATCCTGTTTACAGGGATGATAGCAGTGTTGTTGTAATAATTGATATACTCAGGGCAACTTCTGCAATATGTACTGCATTGCATCATGGTGCAACAGCAATTATTCCTGTTGCTACAGTTGAAGAAGCCAGAAAGTATAAGGCAATGGGAATGCTGACCGGTGCTGAACGTGATGCAGTAAAGCTGGATGGATTTGATTTTGGTAACTCTCCTTATCATTATACAGAGGATATTATTTCAGGAAAAGAAATAGCACTCACCACAACAAACGGAACACAGGCAATTGAAGCTGCACGTGATGCTTATATGGTGGTGATC
>JBDTVD010000294.1:0-4750 GCA_040007375.1 Bacteroidota bacterium
AAATTGAATCAGCAAAAAAAGCATTTGAAACCAGTCGCAAAACAATTAATGAAGTGATGTATGATGTTGGATATTCAGATGTAAAAGCATTCCGTGAAGTGTTTAGGAAAATTACAGGAATGTCGCCGATTGAATACAAGGGTAAGTATAATAAAGAAGCTTTTTTTTAGTATCAAGACAGAAGTATCAAGACACAAGTATCAAGATAGGAATTTCATATAATTCTATGATTCCGTATTTTGCTATTTCTGCATGAGACCTTTGTGCATCTTGTGGTTTTCCTGGTGTCTTCGTGGTAAAAGGAAAACTTAAATGATTAAAAAGCATCTTTATTTTTAATAACTATTCTTCTATAATAAATTTTTAAACTCAAGGGTCACAAGGAAAAACAAAAAGAGCACAGGAAGAACAATATCTTTTCGATATGATATTTATTTCTTTCAATGAAAAACCTGCAGCCAACTCTTAATGCTAACTGCAGGTTTATTTATGGTGATTATTTTATTATCTCAAAAACTGATGAGCTATTTCTCCACAACAAATTTTATAGCCTGCATAAATTCTCCATTACTTCGGATTGTTGCAAAATAAATTCCACTGTTTAACCGGGCAACATTATATATTAACTCATAAGTGCCTTCACTCTTTTTTTCATTTACCGGAGATTCAATAATTCGTCCTTCCTGATCACAGATGCTTATTGTTACTTTCGACTTGCTTGTAATTCTGTATTTGAAAGTAGTATTATCTGTTGCAGGATTTGGATAGTTCTGCATCATAATTACATCAGGCGTTGAAAGGTTTGATCCAAGGTTACCCGCATTTCCATTGCGATAAAAACTTCCTCCTTCACATAAACCATAACCACTCCACGGTTCAGCAACAAATGGAAAAGTAGAAGAAAATGCTTTATCATTATTTTCAATTCCTGTTGTATAGTTTGCTACATTATTAAATGCTGGTGTAATAATAACACCTGGAATGGCATCGTCATAAGGCAAACCAATTACAGCAAGCATAATTCCACTTACACATTGCAATGTGATTCGTGTTACATCATCTTCCAGTCTTCTTCCATTCGGAAAACCATCCATATTCGGAATCCATTCCAAAGTATTGTTTGCAAATGCAGGATCAGTAAGTCCTTTTATTGCTGCTGCAATTAATCCTTCACTACTAAAGTCAGGAGAGTTGCGTGGTGTAACAGGAACTGCCATATTTAAACGAAGCATATCACCAGGCACAGGCAGAAAATTATTAATAAATGGTTTTCCTGCTGCAAGAGGATTATTGTTTTTATTTATTGCAAGTTGATAAGGACGAAGATTTGGAATTCCTAAATTAAACATCGGATACAAATCAACAGAACGTGGTTGACCTGCTCCTGGTAATAATATAGTTCCATATATAGCATCATCCAATGCTGTACCTACAGTTGCCGAAGATCCTTTCAAAGAATATAAACCACTCTGGTTATTTCTGAAACCGTAAGCACCTAACGAATTCGCCTGCATGTGCAAAGCTGTTAATGCAGGAAAGCTTCCACCGAACTGTGAAGGGTCCATATATAATCCAAGTTCCGGAGTGATAAAATATTTACTGAAAGTAGTAGATTCGTTATATGGTGTAAGTGTATTCCACAAATCTTTTTTGTTGATGGGCATAAAAACTTCATTCGTTAAAGGCATACCTATTCGTGATACCTGTACCCATGTTCCTCCTGTTGCAGGTTTTCCTCCTGTAAGACTTAGCGTTGTAGTTCTCTGACGGCTTGCAGATGCCCACACACCAATAACAAAATCAGGATCAAGAATATTTACTGCCTGCGAAACATTTTTACCTGCTTTCTGCAATTGCGAGATAGGAATTTTCATGGCAATGGCATGTACATTTTTGCAATGCATTCCATCTTTCGGAGCATCAACACCTGTTCCTCCGGCACGTGTTTGTGCGAGATCAAAAAGTCCCCCCATGTCAACAAAGAATGGATCATCAACTGGTCCGCAAAATATTTTTTCTCCATGACAGCCTGTTTTTATTGCTCCCTGCATTAAAGCTGCATAAGAAGAATTTAAACCTAATACAGGATCACTGATGGAGCGCGGACCAATATTATTTGGAGGAACAATTCCACCTGAAACAACAGTTGTGAAACCGGCACCATTTAAACTTCTTTGACAGAGATAAGTTGTTTTCAGATTTTGTTTTCCAAACCTGATATTGAAAAATGTTGCAGTGTCTTCATTTGTTTGTGTGAAAGTAAAACGGTAAGTTATATTATCACCTGTAGTACTTGTGTTGTTTTTAATATGAATATCATATCTTATTTTTTCTCCGAATGAATAATAATTTGGCCCTGCCTGTGGTAATTCAAAAGGAATATATGTTGCAATAATGGTTACCGTGTTGGTGTCATCAGGTGACCGGAATACATAAAGGTCAGTATTGTCTGCCTGCGGATCATTTGCAATCAGAGGAGCTTCTCTGTGAGAGGAAGCCTGGATAAGCATTGGTGTTGCTGCATACAAGGCAATAAAGACAATCGTCAATACTGCTTTCAATAAAATGAGTTCAGATTTTTTCATTGGTTTTTAAGTTTAAAAGTTTGAAAATAATTATACTGTGAGTGATTGGTTTACCAAAAGTATATTTTAACTGTAAAGCAAGCAAGGATTATTTTAAAAAAAAGTACTTTATGCTTTGGCGTTTCTAATCGCATGAAAATTAATTTAACCGAAAGAAAAAAATGGATAATAGTATTTGAAATTTTATTTGAAGAATGCAGCGCAATATGTTTATTTCTCCTTAATCCGGTATACATTGTTTTCTATAATTGGAAGCAACTTCCGCCAATTACTTTCACTCCGTCCGTAAATTTTTTCCAGATTCTGATATAGCGAAAACGTCCCTGTATAGCGTTTCCTGTCATGACTCCTTTTGTATCATAAACCACCACTACCACTGCAGTGTCTTCAATAATTTTTATTTCT
This sequence comes from Bacteroidota bacterium, assembly GCA_040007375.1. Classification (GTDB taxonomy): domain Bacteria; phylum Bacteroidota; class Bacteroidia; order AKYH767-A; family OLB10; genus JANOXC01. The sequence continues at coordinate 2,991 of JBDTVD010000294.1, forward strand.
TCTATTGTTGGAATTAATTCTTCAACAACCATTTCACCAGCTTTATGAGAAGCTAAATCAATAGCTTTTGTAATTATCTGTCCATTTGGTGCCAGGAACAGTAAGTCGTTATGAAGAACTTTATCTAAAAAATGAATATCACTTTCTTTTATTCCTTTAATGAGTTTGTATTCCAGTTCAACAATTTCTTCTCTTGAAATTTTCATTGGCACTTTTATTTATTCTGAAAATTATACAACAACTCTCACTTGCGGACAATTAATTTACTATTTAAGATTTCTTTGTCTGTAGTGATCTGTATAAAGTAAATACCATCATCACTAAGTTGAAAATGTTGTGTTGTTTGTCCTTCTGTATTTTTTTCCTGAATTAATTTCCCCAGCGAATTGAAAATTTCTATCTGTCGTGAATCTGATGGAACAACAACTGTAAAATTCTGTGATGAAGGATTTGGATAAACCAGGAAATTTTTGTTCTGCACATCTGCTGAAGTAATATTTGTGGATGCTGATAAAGCAGCGTGAGCATTAATTCTTCCATAACCATAATACTGATCCCATCCGGGAGTGTCTTCAGTCTGATCTCCAACCATGTCTTCCGCAGTGGACTCTATAATTGATTTTATCTGTGCAGCAGTCCTTGTATTATCCTGTGCTAATAATAGTGCAGCAAGTGCTGTTACATGTGGTGTTGCCTGCGATGTTCCTCCCCAGTAATAATTATAGTTAGTATTGCTTTGATGATCGAGACCATATATATAATTGCCGGGTGCAACCACAGAAATATGATTTCCATAATTGCTTCCACTTGATGCACTCCAGAAAAATGGATGTGTACGTACATCATTAGCATTTGTGGAACCTACTGCAATAACACCTGGAAATCCCGCAGGATAATATGTCACACCGGAGTTTGTATTCATCATACATACAACAACAACTACATTATTAAGCGTCGCATAATTAATAGCATTCTGCATTGTTGTTGAAGTGCTGGAACCACCTAACGACATATTAATTACTCTTGCTCCGTTGTCTACAGCATAATATATAGCATCTGTCCACCATGAATAAAATCCTGAACCTGTATTATCAATCCCTTTTAAAATCATCAGCTTGCAATTCCAGTCAACACCAGCATAACCATCTGCATTGTTCCCATTAGCACCAATAATTCCGGAAACATTACTTCCATGACCTTCATCATCTGTTGGATCATTATCAGTATTCACAAAATCCCAACCCTGCATATCATCAATGAATCCGTTAGCATCATCGTCAATACCGTTGTTCGGAATTTCATCATTGTTATTCCATATTCTTCCTCCAAATTCCGGATGATCTAATTTTGATCCGCTGTCAATGATGCCAACAACTATATTACTATCACCCTGTTCAATGCTCCAGGCATCTTCCATTGCAATATCAGCACCTGTAACAGCTGGCGACAATGAAAAAGATCCATCATTTTTTAAACTCCACTGACGTGTATAATATTGGTCGTTGGGAGTAATTCCCTGCACTCCTCCTTCTGATCCTATATAATCAGGTTCTGCATATTCAATTTCATTCGTACTGTAATATTCATTTATCACCTTCTGAATATCTGTTCCTTCCGGGAATTTAATTATATAAATATGTTGCTTGTTTTTTCTCCCTGTTGATTGTTGCTTAACTTTTTCAGCATGAAAATATTTAGTTATGAAGTCAATCTTCCTGTTTCCTATGATTGAATTATTGCAAACATATTTTCCCGACAAA
>JBDTVD010000295.1:0-4750 GCA_040007375.1 Bacteroidota bacterium
TTCTGCTGCTGTGCCATTTGTTCCGGCATAATCTTCATTCAACACATCAATCTGCGATTGAATCTGCTCATCACTGATATTCTGTTCAGGTGTATTATAAATAACATGAACCACAACTGGTATTAATAACGTATCTGTTGTAGCAACCGACAACTCTTTTCCTGTGGTATTCGGAATTCTGTATGCAGGATTATGAAGAAGGTCTTTAAAATCCAGTGAATTTGTACCACATCGCTGTTGGGCATTAATACAATTGAAGGAGAAAATAGTGAGGATTACAGCGAGAGCTATTTTACGGTGGAACATATTCATTTATGGGAGGTCAAATTTAATGATTTATTAGCTGTGAGAACAGTCGATATATAATTTATAAGCGTCATTTACGTTGAATCTGAAGAAAAGTGTTAATCAGTAAACTGTAAAAAAGGAAAGATAAGGGAGAAATCAAAAACAGGAAAGCTTTTTTAAAGATGAAGTACACCCTAACTTTGCTTTGCAACAAAACCAAAAAAACATATGAGTACTACCCGGATTTTACTAGTTGAGGATGAACAAAGTTTAGCCGACACCATTAAACTCAATCTTGAATTAGAAGGCAACAAAGTGGTTACTGCCAACGATGGCAAGAAGGCATTAAAAGCTTTTAAAACAGAGCGGTTTAACCTCGTTATTCTTGATGTTATGCTTCCTGAGATGGATGGTTTCACCGTATGTGAGGCCATACGTCTGGAGAATGCTGATATTCCGATTCTGATGCTCACTGCCAAAAATTCTTCCAGCGACAGAGTGAACGGATTGCGTAAGGGTGCTGATGATTATCTAACCAAACCTTTTAATCTCGAGGAATTACTTTTAAGAATTCAGAATCTGCTGAAGAGAGTAAATCGCAATGGTGAAACAAAACAGGTTCCTGTAAGTTTGTATCAACTGGGTGATAACAACATAAATTTTTCAGAAATGACAGTTGCTCTGAATGATGGAAATAAAATCAATCTCACTAAAAAGGAAAATCTGCTTCTTAAACTGCTTATTGAACGTAAGAATGAAGTAGTTTCCCGTGAACACATTCTCGAAACTGTTTGGGGTTATGATATTTATCCATCAACTCGAACCATCGATAATTTCATCGTTACATTCCGTAAATATTTTGAACCGGATCCTTCCAATCCAAAGCATTTTCACTCTGTACGTGGTGTAGGTTACCGTTTCGTGGAATAATTACTGCGATTTATGTGAGCCTGTAAGATTTATCCATAAATCAAGGAATGCTGATTGTTTTCGTTAATATATTGTTGTTGTTACTGTAACAGGTAAACCTTTTCATGGCACAATTGTTTAAAAGAAAAACATATGATGAAAAACTACATTCTTATAGCCGCATTACTAACAAGTATAACAGCTTCCGGACAATTTTTCAGAAGTTGTCCTGATGATAAAAGCAACATGATAGAACCTGTTTTCGCTGCCCAGAGAACTGGTGAAATTGGAAGGCAAACTGATGGAACAGATGAAATCTCTGTTTTTCCGAATCCTGCCAATGAAAAAATCACCGTTTCATTTTACTATGCTATATCGTCAATTATCACCTGTGAAATAATTAATATGATTGGCAAGACGGTTTACAGTACTCCGATTTCTACAACAACAGGTTATAACACCAGTGAAATAGCACTTACCGATTTGAAAAGCGGAATTTATTTTGTTAAGATTAAGGACGGAGGCAATTCTGTGGTAAAGAAATTTATTATTAAAAAATAAGTTATTAATTTTCTCTTTTTATAAGGCGCTCGGTATGGCGCCTTTTTTATTTTTGGGGAGTCGATGATCACTCCTTTCCTTGAACGTATTTATTCTGCTTATGCTGATGCTGATCTTTCGCAGCATTGTTTTGTATTTCCAACACGTCGTGCCGGATTTGTTTTCCGTGATCAGTTTGTAAAGAGAAAGAAGGTTACATGGTTACCGGAAATACTGGGTATTCGTGATCTCATTGCTAAGTTGCATCCTGTTCCTGTAGGTGATGATCTCATTCTTCTTTTAAAATTATACAACATTCTTCAGCAGCATGGAATGAAAGAAGAGCTGGAGCAGTTTATGCCCTGGGGAAAAATTCTGCTGAATGATTTTAATGAAATTGATCAGCACCTGGTGAATGCAAGACAATTATATAAACAGTCGTATGAGGAACGACAAATTGACCAGGCCTTTGCACTTTCAACGGAAGAGATGCAGGAAATTGCCGGCTTCTGGAAACTGTTTGCAACAACACCACTTTCAACTTTGCAGGAAAATTTTCTGGCAAGCTGGAAGTTATTGCCGGAAGTATATGAAGCATTTAATGATTCTCTAAAGAGAGAAAAAATCACTTATGAAGGACGGGCTTACAAAGAAGTTGCTGAATCTGCTGTAAACAAAACATTAAAATTACCCTGGAAGAAAATTGTATTCTGTGGATTTTATGCATTGTCGCATGCTGAGCAGGTGTTGCTGGAAGAATTAAAAAGTCAGGGATTAGCAGATATATATTGGGATATTGATTCTTTTTATTTTGATAATACAGCTCATGAAGCAGGATTGTATTTAAGAAGAAATCCATTAGTAGATGATACCGTTTCCTGGAAAGGGAATTATTTTAAAGAACAGGAAAAGGATATATATATATCAGGTGTTCCGCTTCAGACAGGACAGGTAAAATGGGTTGCAAATCTGTTGAAGGAAAAACTGAATGATCCGGAATTTAATCCGGAGAAGAGTGTAATTGTTTTGCCTGATGAAAACATGCTTCCGGCATTACTGTATTCACTTCCTGAAGAATTGAAAAACATTAATGTTACGATGGGTTACCCTGCGAAAAACAGTATTGCAGCATCACTTATCAATGCATATATAGCGCTACATAAAAGTGCAGTGAAAGAAAAAGATCAGCAGTTCTATTTACGATTGCTGGTGAGCGAGTTGTTCGAAAAATTAAGCAGCAAAGAGCAATTACCTTTATTCTATAAAATACTTTCTGCTGATACACATCCTTTAATCCGTTTATCTGATGCAAAAAGTGAAGCTGGAAAATACAGTTACCTGTTAGATGAAATTAACTCTGCAAAACAACTGCAAAACATTCTTCTTAAATTAATTCATGCTTACAGTGAACATCTGCAGGAACAACATGCAGTGGAACGGGCAGTATGTAATCATATGATAGAAGAACTCAATCACTTTTGTTCGATACTTTCAGTAACAGATGAGAAACTTACCATCACAATTATTTTCAACCTGATTGAAGAACATCTGCAGACATTAAAAATTCCATTTGCAGGTGAGCCATTGAAAGGAATACAAGTGATGGGATTTCTGGAAACACGAACGCTTGATTTTGAAAATGTATTTATATTAAGTGTGAATGAAACATTACTTCCTGCAACAACATCTGGCAAAACATATCTTCCCTACTCTATCCGTAAAGCGTATAAACTTCCATTACGAACTGAACAGGATGCAGTGTATTCCTATCACTTCTATCGTCTGCTGCAACGTGCATCGGAAATTCATTTAATATATAATACAGAGCCACGTTCATTTTCAGGAGGAGAAATCAGTCGTTATCTATTGCAGATTTCTATGGAACTCGACAATAATCCTGACTATCCGGTTACGATTCATCACGAAGCAGTTTCAACGGATGCGCTGATTAAAACAATTCCTCCAATTACAATTTATAAAAACGAGGAAGTATTGCAACGGCTGCGAAAGTTATATATTGAAGAAGGTTCAGGAAAAGGACTTTCTGTTACTGCATTGAGCGAGTATGTGCATTGCAGCCTGCGTTTCTACTTTAAATATATTGCCAAACTGAGAGTGCCTGATGAAGAGAAAGAAGAACTGGATGCTGCTATGTTCGGACAGGTATTTCATAAAGCAATCAGTAATATATATGATGGTAAAAAGACGATCACTAAAGAAGATATTCAATTATTAAATGCACTGGTAGAACCTTCTTTAAATGAAGCCATACTTTCCGAATATAAAAAACAGGTGAACAATGGAAGTGATTATCTTTTAAAAAGTGTGTTGAAAGAATTGCTGCAACGAATAGTTAAAAATGACAGTGCAGAATCTCCATTGGATCTCGAAGGTCATGAGCTGGAATATGCTGGTGTTTTACCAGTGGAAAATACAGGTGAAATACGGGTGTATGGAAAGATAGATCGAATAGATAATAAAGACGGAGTTCTCCGTGTTATTGATTACAAAACAGGAAGTGATGAAGTAGCAGATAAATACAGTTTGCAGGAACTTTTCTCCAATCCGAAAAAGAAAGTGATGTTGCAACTATTATTTTATTCCTGGCTCATCAAACAAAACCGACCGGAAGCAGTTGTAAAAGCAGGAATGTATAAACTAAGAAACATCTCACAAGGAATTAAGTGGATGGATAAAGGAAACATCATCACTAATGAACTACTTGCTGAATTTGAAATACAACTGCAAAGTTTAATAGCTGATATTTTCAATGCTGAAATTACTTTTTTCCAGACAGACGATATTAAACGTTGTGAGTATTGTGATTTTATAAATATTTGTGGAAGGCAGAGGTAAATTAATTCAAAATTATAAATTCTAAATTATAAATTTACAAATCAGTCTAAGCGTAGTTTGCAACTACGCTTTAATATCAAACATATTCTTCAATACAAAAACATCGTCATGTAGTTTGTAACTACATCCACCGAAATTATTTATAATTGATAGTTTA
>JBDTVD010000296.1:0-4747 GCA_040007375.1 Bacteroidota bacterium
ATGTAATCTTATCTCATTATTTTGATACCTCATATCGTTTGCGAACTTTGCCCCGTTAATTAATTTATGAAAGCAGTACTGATCATTTTCACGCTAATATTATTGAATGCCTGTGGCACCGATTCCAATAAGCCATATTCTGATACTCCAACTTCAGGTAAAGTAAAAGTTGCAGTTGATGAAACACTGGTACCACTTGCAGGTGCACAACTGGATACTTTTCATGCACTGTACCGATATGCAAAAATTACTTCTTATATAAAACCCGAAGATGAAATTTTCAGGTATCTGTTAAATGATTCTGTAAAAGTTATTATGTCAACAAGAAGATTGAATAAATCGGAAGAAGATTTTTTTAAAGCAAAGCATCTGATTCCTGTTACAACTAAAGTGGCTATTGATGCACTGGCAATAATTGTAAATAAAAAAAATCCGGATTCTTTGTTAACACTGCATCAGTTGAAATCAATTCTTACAGGTGAAATCAGCGACTGGAAAAATATTAATCCTGCTGTAAGTTCAAAGAAAATTTCTTTTGTGTTTGATCAGAATGGTTCATCAACTGTTCGTTATCTGCGCGATAGTTTGATGAATGGTAAATCATTTCCTGATTATTGTTTTGCAGCAAAATCAAATAAAGAAGTTATTGATTATATTGAACAGCATGAGCAGGCAATTGGTGTTATTGGTGTAAGCTGGATCAGTGATGAAGATGACAGTGCAGTAAGAGGTTTTCTATCAAGAGTAAAAGTAGTTGGCATTGCAGAAAGTGATAATGCTCCTGTATCAGATTATTATAAACCATATCAGGGTTATATTGCTGATAAATCATATCCTTTGAGAAGAGATATCTACTTAATAAGTCGTGAAGGTCGTGCGGGACTTGGCACCGGTTTTGTCTCGTTCGTTGCAGGTGATCAGGGACAAAGAATCGTACGGCTTAATGGATTATTACCAGCAACAATGCCTGTTCGTCTTATCAAAACCAATTAATTTCACTGCCCGTATTTAATATATATAACGAAACTAATTATGACAATTAACTATATGAAAAAAATTCTTTTTGTATTAATCTTTATTCAGAGTTCAGTTTTTGCACAGACATTAAAAGATGCAATGCGTCTTAATGATAATGAACAGTACGATGCTGCAACAGCAATGTACAAACAACTGATTACAAAAGAACCGGGAAATGGTAATATATATTATGCCTTTGGTGAAAACCTGCTGGATGCAGGAGATCCTGATGCTGCTGAGTCAATGTTTAACTCAGGGTTTACTGCTGAACCAGGAAATGCAATAAATTCTGTCGGACTTGCCAAAGTGATGCTTTATAAAGGTGATATGCTTCATGCAAAAGCAGAAATTGATAAAGTTATTGGTGCATCAAAATCTAAAAACGCCATCTTGCTTATGGAAGCAGGTGAAGCCTATACGCAGTTTAAGGTGAAAGATCTAACAAGTGCACAGACGTACCTGGAAACTGCAGTAAAAATTGATTCAAAAAACCCTGATATATATAATGCATTAGGCGATGTTTATTCAGAACTGAATAATGGAACTCTTGCTGCAACAAATTATAATAAAGCACTGGATATTGATAAAAATTATACAAAAGCTTTGTTGCATAAAGGACAATTATATAAAAGATCAACTAACTATGAAGGTGCTGCCGTTGAATTTCAAAATGCATTGGCCATTGATCAGAACTTTGCAACTGCATATAGAGAGTTAGGTGAGGTATTTTACCTGCAGAACAAACTGGAGAAAGCAAAGGAGAATTATAAAAAGTATCTTGATCTTTCTAAAAACAATAACGTTGCACGTTTAAAGTACGCATCATTTCTTTTTTACAGCAAGAACTGCCCTGAAGGTTTAAATGAATTGAACCTGATCCCTTATGATTCTACTAACCTCGGTATTGTTCGTTTAACTGGTTACTTTAATTATGATTGCGGAGATTCAATAAAATCACTTAATGCAATCACCAGGCTTTTTAATATGACTGCACCTGATACAGGAAAAAGAATTAATCTCGACTATTTATATTACGGAAAGATTCTGTTGCGAAACGGAAATGATAGTCTTGGCAGTATATATATGTGGAAGTCGTATTATCTGGATCCTTCAAAAACAGACTTGCTGAGAGAAATGGCGCAGATGTATACCAAAGCAAAGCAGAATTGTGATGCTGCAAAATGCTACCAGGAGTTAGTAAATCAAGGAAAAAATGTTACTGTTACAGATTATTTTAATCTTGGTAAATCCTATTATTACTGTAACGATTCTATTAAAGCTGACTCAGCATTTGCAAAAGTCACTGAACTTCAGCCGGCGTATGCTTATGGTCATTTCTGGAGAGCAAGAACAAATCTGAGAATGGATCCAAATGCAATGCTTGGTCTTGCAAATCCACATTTTGAAAAATTTATTGAATTAACACTTGCTGATACGGCTGCTACAGCAAAGAACCGTAAAGATCTGGTGGAAGCTTATGGTAATATTGCACTTTCTTATTACAACCAGAAAAATTATGAGAAAGCTTCTGATTACTGTAAAAAAGTACTTGAAATTGATCCGGAAAATGTAAATGCAAAAAAGATTCTGAACAATATCAAGTTAATCAGAGAAGCTGCAAATAAGAAAAAAGAAGATCAATAATTCTGTATATTTATTTATCAGGTTTACTATATAATACTTTACATCATGTTAACCGTAATATTATTTCTGGAGAGTTTAGGCGGCGGCGAATTACTGGTCATCATGCTTTTCATTCTTATCTTTTTCGGATCAAATAAAATTCCTGATCTGGCTCGTGGTCTTGGCAAAGGCATGCGCGAAATTAAGGATGCAATGAATGGTGTGCAATCTGAAATCCGCCAGACTATGAATGACACAGAAAGAAGTGTTACCATGCCTCCTCCACCACCAAAAATTGTAGAAGAAAAAAAGAAGGAAGAAGTTAAAAACAAAGAAGAGCAACAATAAAATTTAGGATTTGCTACAGGAGAGATTTTATCATGTAGCAATTTTTCAGTAGCTATTTTTATATATGGATCATGATCGTAAAGAATGAGCTCATAATTTATAATTTATAATTTTGAATTTATAATTTCAATCATGATTCCAGTTTCCCCATTAAAACGTATAGTAATTGCCGGTGGAGGATTTGGCGGTATGGCTCTGGCAAAAGCGCTGCGAAATAAACCTTATCAGGTAGTTCTGATTGATAAAAATAATTATCACACTTTTCAACCATTATTATATCAGGTTGCAACTGGCGGACTCGAACCGGATAGTATTGCATTTCCCCTGCGAAAAGTATTTCATGGAGCAGAGAATGTGGTTTTCAGAATGGCTGAAATAATTAATGTTGATTTTGATAAAAAGAATGTTGATACAACGATAGGAACTATTGCTTTTGATTTTCTGGTGCTGGCAACCGGTTCTGCAAATAATTTTTTTAATAATACTTCTGTTGCAGAAAATGCAATGACTCTTAAATCTGTTTCCGAAGCATTGAATATAAGAAGTCTGGTTTTGCAAAATCTGGAAGCAGCATTGGTGGCGGATGAAAAAGATCGTCAGGCATTATTAAATATTGTAGTTGCAGGAGCAGGTCCGACAGGAGTGGAAGTTGCAGGTGCTCTTGCTGAATTGCGGCGACATGTTATACCAAACGATTATCCGGAACTGAAGAACCTTGCAATTAATATATATATAGTGGAAGCTTCAGAAAGAGTTCTTGCTTCCATGTCGGAGAAATCATCAGAAAAGGCATTACTTTTCCTGAAGAAACTTGGCGTAATACCCAGGTTGAATGTAAAACTGGATTCATATGATGGTAATACTGCTGTATTGTCGGATGGAACAATAATTCCAACGAAAATTGTAGTATGGAGTGCTGGTGTTAAAGGAAAACTGACAGGTGGAATTCCGGAATCTGTAATAACTCCCGGTTCACGTATTGAAGTGAATTCATTTTGCCAGGTAAAAGGATTTGATAGTGTATATGCATTGGGAGATGTGGCGATGTTGAGTTCAAAAGAAAATCCTAAAGGTTTTCCAATGGTTGCTCCGGTTGCAATTCAACAGGCTGATTTAATTGCAAAGAATTTTCTCCGCATGAAAGAAGGAAAGGAGTTAAAAGCTTTTCATTATTTTGATAAAGGAAGTATGGCAACAGTAGGAAGAAACAAAGCTGTTGTAGACCTTCCGTTTATCAGCTTCCAGGGATTGTTTGCATGGTTTGCCTGGATGTTTGTTCATCTGATGTCGCTCGTCGGCTTTCGTAATAAGCTGATGGTATTTATAAACTGGTTGTGGAGTTACTTCAGTTACGATCGTGCAGTAAGGCTCATCATCCGCCCATATAAAAAAAAGTGAACTACGAATACAAATCAGTACGAATTTACGAATGCAGTGAATGAATAAACTAATTTCAATACCGTAATATGATTTTTATTTTCAAATTATTTTCTAATCCCTAATCCCTAATCTCTAATCTCTATTGCCTATTCCCTATTGCCAATTCCCTATTGCCAATTCCCTATTGCCAATTGCCAATTCCCTATTCCCTATTCCCTATTCTCTATTGCCTAATCCCTATTGCCTATTGCCTAATCTCTATTGCCTATTCCCTATTCCCTATTCCCTAATCCCTATTCCCTAATCCCTATTGCCTAATCCCTATTGCCTATTGCCTATTCCCTATTCCCTATTCCCTATTGCCTATTCCCTAATCCCT
>JBDTVD010000297.1:0-4732 GCA_040007375.1 Bacteroidota bacterium
GGAAAGAATGTACTTAATCCCGGAAAGAAAACCAACTGATTTTACCACGCAGCGACCACATATATATAACAAGCGTGATCAACTGTGTTGCCATCAATCCACCAACCACACCTATCAATCCAAATGCTTTAATAACAGGATAGGCACAAGCAATGCTGAAAACAGAACTGATGATAAATGACATGAAAATAAGTCGTGTTTTTTCCAGAGTGCGTATTGCATAACGCAGTGGATATCCAAGGAAAACTATTACATACAACAAACAGAAACCAATTAACACATGCTGATATTCGAGATATGATTCACCATAACACATATCAATAATCTGTCTGCTGAAAATGGTAATGAGACCTAATAACATAAATGTGATAGTTCCCATTTGCAGAGTGAATTTCCACAGATAACTAAACAGTGCATCGTCACCACCTTTGCGTTGAGCAGTTGCTGCACGTGCAGGAATAATATTTTCCATTGCAAGAAACAATACATGCGTTACACCTACAATATTCTGCGCCATACGTGTTGCGCCTACAGCTTTAGGTCCGAGTATAGCTCCTGCAGCAATGATAAACAGGTTGCCTGAAAACCATTGCAGCAATGCTGTTGCAGTTAACCACTTCGAGAAATCCCAGTGTTCAGTTAATGCAGATTTAATTTCTTTAATATCAAACTTCAATCGTTTTAATGATAACAATGCAACGAGTGAAGCATATAAAAAGAAAAGTGCAGTAAGAAGTAAAATAAACTGTGCATCCATATCACGGAAATAATGCAGCAGGAATGCACTTAATACAGCACCTCCATAAGCTATTATATCAATGATAACTGCTTTATGTGCTTTACCGATAATAAAGAAATATTTACGGAAAAAATCCTGCAGCAAAAAAGAAAATACAGCAAGAGGAAATGCCAAAATAATACTGTTTACTTTCCATTCCTTTAAAATTACACTCATTACTAAAACAGTAAGGAATGCAAGTATGCTTAATGCTGCTGCAAAGAAAATCTGTTTGAATACCAGTGCCTGGAGATAACGGTCTTTCTCTTCTTCTGTCTTTTTTCCGCTCAATGTCATCATCGGTGCAATGATGAATGGCTGGTTAACACTGCTTGCAATTAATACACCCAGCCATGCAATACTATATATACCAAAACCCTGAACACCCAGCATTCTGGCTATGATGATGCTGGAAATAAAACTCATTCCACTCACCACTAACTGGTCAGCATAAACCAGTAATGTTGTGTTTTTAATTAAGTTTTTTGGCTTCGCAAAGGTGAGATGCATATGATGTATTACCAGGCAAACAACGAAGTAAGCTGAGGTACGATATTTTTACGGAGGTTTTTAAGTTTATTGGTGTTGATGTAACCGGTATGATTTCTTTTTTCATTCATTGCATTTAAAACAAAATACACTTCCTGCAGGCGATATTCTTCTTTCACCAATTCAGCGTTTGCAATCAGCTCTTTATTTGTTTCATCTGCTTTCACTACATACAGATTCAGATCACTCCATTTCATAAACGGAATCGCATCTACATACTTTCCTGATTCGGGAGTATCAAATACAATTACATCATAATGCGAACGCAGTTCCTTTATAATATCCTGTGTACGTTGTGTAGCTATCAGATGACTCATCGGACTTTCCTGCGTTCCGGAGTTTATCATATCAAGATTCGGGAATGCAGTGATATTAATTACATCATGTATATTAATTTTGTTTATATATACATCTGACATTCCCTGAGGATTTCTGATATCAAACCATTCATTCAATGTTGGATTGTATGGATTCATATCCACCAGCAGCACTTTCTTATCCATTGCAGCCATTGTGCGTGCAACACCTGTAGCGATAAATGTTTTCCCTTCTCCTTTTTTAGTGGAAGTAACCGTAATCACAAGGCTATCCTGCTGCGGTTGTGTTAACAGGATACGTGTAGTAAGAGCCGTGAAAGAATTATAACCATTGGTATTCTTTGCAAAGCGTTCCACATTTCCAATAAAAGGAATCGGACTTACCTTTTCCATTTCTTCGCGGCTTGATACTGATGATTTTATATAATGACGTACGTATGCAATTGTAATTCCGATCAGCAAACCCATGAACATTGCTATTCCCCATACCACTGCAGCAACAGGTGCCACAGCTTTATAAGGTAATGTTGCCACTTCAAGAATTCTGTTGAACGATACATTTACCTGTGAAGTAATTAATGCTTCGGTACGTTTTTCAATCAGGAAGTTATATACCTTCTCATATAAAAAGAAATTCCTGTTCAATTCATTTAATGTGGATTCCATTTCAGGAACACCATCAAATGATGCACGTTGTTCGCCAATAGCAGCCAGCACTTCATCCTGGCGTATCATTAATTTCTTGCGTGTGTTGTTTACACTTTCTACAAGATAATCGCGAAGCTGTGATATTTCACCATCAAGATTGAGGATGTGCGGATCATTTTCTGTATAACGTGCTGTCTGTGTCATTTTCTCACGCAGCTTGTTATTCAGTTTTGAAACACTCTCTGTAAATAATGGATCAGCAATGGTGCTGTATTCCGGTCCTGATAAATTAACTTCTTTATTTCTGCGCAGATATTCACTCAGGTTGGCCAGCATGGAAAGCTGCATGTTAATATCCACTTTCTGAATTTCCAACTGACTTAACATACGGAATGTGGCGTCAGTCTGCTGCGGAATATTTACGATTTCGTGATCAACTTTATATTTCTTAATTGCATTCTGAGCATCGTTTAGTTTCTGCGTAACAATTTCTAATTGCTGGTTGATGAAATCCAATGTGCTTGATGCAAGATCTTTTTTATCATTTAATCCCTGTTCAAGATAAGCCTGTGCAACGGCATTTACCAGCTTCATTGCTTTTTCCGGAACCGGATGTTTATAATATACTTTAATAATATTTACATCTTTATCCACAGCACGAACAATGTAATCCGTATTCATCATTTTCATTGCAAGTGCTTCCTTGCTATATATAATGAAACGGTATGAATCAGATAAGGAATATCCGTTTGGTCTTGATTTCTTCACTGTAATATCCCAACCTTTTCCTTTAATCTGCTCACCGAAACGTGCATCCACTTCCTTATTATGATATCCATCATTATAAGAAAGATGTATGCGTTCGCCACCTAAATGTTTAATATCAAATTCCTGCTGATTAAAATTCTGTCCTGTTAAATTGAAGTCAACAGTAAACGGACTTTTATGATACAGCTCTTCTGTATTCATATCATTCACACGATAATACTCCACAAAGAAATCCAGCTTCTGCAATGCCCTCTCAAATAAATAGCGCGACTTCAGTACTTCTACTTCTGTTTGTGTTTTATTATTCTGATTAAATACATCAAAATCCTTAAACAACTTTGTTTCCGTTATTCCCGTCTGATCTTCAATCTTTATAGTTGCGCTGGCCTGGTAAACCGGAGTAGCAACCTGCATGTAACGATAAGCTGCAACACCGGAAAGCAGAAGACATATCACAATGATATACCATCTTTTCGCCAGTGGTGAAAGCAGACTCTTAATGCTGTTTTGATTATGCACTTTCTTAGTTATTATTGTTTGATACGCTATACACTAATGCAATGGCAGTGATAAGACTGGCAATAGGAATGAGCTTTGTGCTGAAACGTTCCCAGGCTTTTCCTCCTGTTGGTGGTATATATATAACATCTCCCGGATAAATAACAAACTCTTTTGCAGAAACACTTGTTGCATTGGTGAAATCTACTGTCATCTGATTAGTATCACGGATAATTTTAATCTTTCTTGTTTTAGCATAATCTGTAAAACCCTGTGCTTTTCCAATAAGATCTGCAAGACGTACCTGGTCAGCACTGAATAAATAAACTCCCGGACTTCTTACTTCGCCCAAAATAGTAACCTGGTTATTTAAAACCCGCAGATTAATAACAGGAAGCTGAATAAACTTTGCATATATTTTTTCAAGGTAAGCAGTTGCTTCTTTAACTGTAAGTCCGCCAACCTTAACGGAACCAACTTGTGGAAGATGTACTTCACCATTCACATCAATCATAATCCACTTACCAAATTCTTCTGCAAGACTGTAAGTACCTTGTAAGGAACCTACGCTTAACTCATCGTGATCCCAGATGCTGATCATTATTTTATCGTCAGGAGCTAATATTTTCTCCTGTTTTTTGTCTTCGCTTTTATCTGCAGCAATGCCGGCCTTTGCATCAAGCGGTTTGTTTTGCGTGAATAACACCTGCCTGTTGCAGGATGCTAAAATCAACAAACCACACAGCATTACGCAGAGCTTGAAACAGTTACTGATTGTGGTTTTGCGGCTCATTAAAGTTGGGAAATAGAGATAGTTTCATTCATCAATTAAACCGTATTTGTACTGAAAAGGTTACGGTTTTTTAAAAAATATTACAGAAAAAAGTGTAAGATTTTTTGAAGTGACTAAGTGACTAGGTGATTAGGTGACTAAGTGTGTGTGTTTTCTTTGGTACCGGTGTTTTCGCCGGAATCCTTTTTTAAAAAATTACCAAGGATTGAAAATACATTCATCCAGACTCCTGGCTGGAAATGTGATTTTGTTTGATGAGGATTTTTACTCCGGCGAAGACGCCGGAACGAGGGATTATATATAATTTTGCGGTGCTAAATTATATACCGAACGCCGAACGCCGAACGCCGAACGCCGAACGCCGAACGCCGAACGCCGAAC
>JBDTVD010000298.1:0-4718 GCA_040007375.1 Bacteroidota bacterium
GATTCCAGTTTTTACTGGTATACCAATCAATCATTAATTCCTGTTGCACATGCTCTATTTGATGATACAGGATTGCATGATGTTAATTATTACAAGAGTACAGTAAGTGGTGTGACAGAACAAAATACTGCTGCTTCATTTTCTCTCTATCCAAACCCTGCAGAAAATGTGTTGCATCTTCAATTGTCAAAAAACAATACAGTTAACAATGTAAAAATTTTTAATTTCTACGGACAACTTGTTATGGAATCAACTGCTGTTATTGATGTTGTTGATGTAAGCAGATTAACAAAAGGAATGTATGTAATACAGGTTATAGATTTCAACGGAAATGTATCTGCAAACCGTTTTGTGAAAGATTAAATAAGACTCCATATTTTATGAAAGACTGTCCATTTAAAATGGGCAGTCTTTTTTATTTATACCATTTCAACACCAAGGAAATCAGTTTCATAAAAAATAAATGAGGAATTATTTGTGAAACTAAAAGGTTTCCCTTTAATTTGCAACCTAAAGGTTACCTATTGATATGAAAAGAGACGCATTCCAGGCAATAGCAGATCCTACCAGAAGAGAAATACTGAGTATGATTGCTCATCAGAGTTTAACTGTAAATGCTGTGGCAGGGAATTTTAATGTGAGTCGTACTGCAATTTACAAGCACCTGAAAATACTTACTGAATGTGGACTGGTAACTATTTATCCATTGGGAAGAGAACGTTTCTGTGAAGCAAGGATGGAACGTTTGGTGGAAGTTTCGGAATGGATTAATCAGTACAAACAATTCTGGAATTCTAAACTGAATGCGTTGGAATACTACCTGGGAGCGGTGAAGAAGATCCCTGTGAAGAAGGGGAAGAGGAGTTAGTGGCCAGGAGTTAGGAGTTAGGGAGAGAACAGTAATATAGAATTCTAAATCGTAAATCGTACCTCGTAAATCGTAAATCTATTATATATCATGAAAAACGAACCAATTGTTATTGAAAGAAAATTAAATGCAACAGTTGATGAAGTATGGAAAGCAATTACAGATCCTGTTGTGATGAAGAACTGGTATTTTGATTTACCAGGTTTTAAAGCGGAGGTTGGATATGAATTCAGTTTCACAGGTGGTAAAGATGAGAATAATCAATATCTGCACCTATGCAAAATAACGGAAGCTGTTAAAAATAAAAAGCTCAGTTACTCCTGGCGTTATGATGGATATGAAGGTAGTTCACTTGTAACTTTTGAATTAACTCCTGATGGAAATTCAACTCTGTTAAAACTCACTCATGAAGGGTTGCATACATTCCCTGCTAATCCTGATTTTGCGAAGGAGAATTTTGTACAGGGTTGGACAGAGATTACAAAAGCATTGCAGGAATTTTTATCGAAACAATCTGTTTAGCTACGAATACGAATCTGTAGGAATTGACGAAGGTTGTTAGTCGTGAGCTTTGAGTTAGTAACGAATTAAGCTGTTTAGATTATTCAAAGAGTTCCATTTAATGCATTTCATTTTTACCGCAAAGGATCGCTAATTTTTACGCATAGAACCGCAAAGGAAATAAATCTGACTTTGTGGTTCTTTGCGTTTTTCCCTGGCGCACTTAGCGGTTAAATTGCATTTCCAAAAAGAACGCAGATCATTATGACATTGATGATTTTTATGATTGAATAACGTTACTTCAACATTCGACATTCCCTGTTTTTCATTCTTCGTATTCATTTTTCATGAAGGAGAAGAACGTTATTCGATATTCTTTTTCCCTCCCTCCTTTTCTCCTTATACATTTCATTTCCTTCCATTCCGATAAATCCCTCCTTTCCTCTCAAAAGCCACAAAAACTACCAGTTACTTGCTTAACCTGCCAGTTACTGATTCACATTAAAACAACACTGGTCACGCACGTAGATTTGCCTTCATCAAATAAAAACAACACATAAAAAGGTAACACTACATAAACCAATGAAAACTTTCCACATCACTTCCAATCACCAAAAAACAGTTAAAGAATTCGGTTCACTGTTCTCCATTTTAAACAAATACTTTATCAGCTTGCTTTGCTGTTTCAGCTTTACAGTTTCACAATCGAAAGATTATTTAGAAGTGCCTGTTAAACTTAATGTGCAATCAGGAAGCACTGATGGTGTAACAGTAAGTGTAATCAGAAATGGTATTCCAACAGCAACACTTGATGGAAAAAGAAATATGAATCTGTTGCTGGAATACAACCGCAAATACACGCTTCTTTTTAAGAAATTAAATTATATAAGTAAGTCTGTTGAATTTGATACACATGTAAGCGCTGCACGAATTAAAGATGGAATTGAACCATATACAATCGGTGTAAAACTTTTCAGCCAGGATGATAAAGAACACCAGGTAGTATACAATCAGGCTGTGGGTCAGATTCGTTTTGATAAAAATCTGGATGAGTTTACCTATGATACGGATTACTCAAAATCCATTTTATCAGATATGGATGAAGACAATGAAAGTGCTGATGCAACAGAAGATGATAATACAACTCCGTCTGCTGGTTCTGCACCTGTTGCAAATAATTCATTGATGCCTGATATAAAAAGTCCTGAAATTATTGCTGCAGGAAATACACTTACTTCATCTTCTGCTTTCGTTGCTGATGCGGAAAGAATACAAAGTCAAAAATCAACAACATTAACAGGTTTATCTGCAAGTGATGTAAATGTTGATGATCATCTATTTAACAATATCTCCATTAACAGGGAAATAATTAATGAAAAGACAAGAGTTATTACCATCACCACTATTACAAAAGGAGAAGTTATTAGTGAGTATCGTAAAGTGGTTTATAACTGGGGCGGAACTTTCTTTTTTAAAGATGCTGTTCATTCTATTTCAGAAAATATATATACACTGAATACAAAATAAAATATGATTTAAAAATTACATCATTAAAATAAACTATTAAACTAAGGCCATGCAAACCCAAAATAATTTCCAATATAAAAATAATGCAGATGATCAGACTTCCATTATGGAAGCCGGAATGATGAGACAGTATTTTCGAAGCAAAGAAGCAAAAACGCGTTCTGCACTTTATTTACGATTGCTGATACTCATTGTAATCCTGAACCTGTTATTTCTGATCACAGCATTTGGTCAGCTGGTTGATGTGAAGAATGTAACAGTTACCAATTCAACTGTTATCACAGTGAAAGGTGATTTTAAAAGTAATGCCGGAACCGTGATCAGTAATAGTGGTACTGTAGAAGTTGCAGGTGACTGGACAAATAACAGCACGATGAATTGTTTTGGTGCAACACAGGGAACAGTTGTAATGAACGGAGCAAACCAACATCTTGGCGGCATCTACTCTACCCACTTTAATAATCTTACTTTAACAGGAGGAGGAACAGTAACACTTGATAATGATATTTACGCAGGTGGAAATGGCGTTGGTGCTTCAGGTGCATTGCAGCTTACTAATTCTGTTATGGATTTAAATTCCAGAATATTATATATAACAAATTCCGCAGGAACAGCAGTAACAAGTACAACCGGATATATATTAAGTGAACAGACAGATAACAGTGCCGTCGTAAAATGGACAATGAATACTACTGCAGGTACACACACCATTCCCTTCGGAACTTTAACAGGAGATTTAATTCCTTTTACATTTACTTTACTTAGTGGTGATGCAGGTGAAGTAACATTGAGCACCTATCCAACAGCAGCAAACAATTTACCATTGCCAGTTACACCTGTTGCAGTGAGTCATGTTAGAAATGGTTCAGGACTGGATAACAGTGGAAATACAGTTGATCGTTTCTGGCAGGTGGATGCAAGTGGAACTCCTGTTGCTTCCATAACATTTACTTATGCATCTGCAGAAAATGCATCGAACGGAAACACAAACATGATTGCACAACGATGGAATCCTTTAAATGATGGATGGGATTTACCATTGAACGGACAGATCAATCCGACATCACAAAGCACGACAGTTACCAATGTAAATAATTTTGGTGCATGGACATTATCACAACAATCATCTCCACTACCGGTTGAATTATTATTCTTTAATGCATCAGCAATTTCTGCCAATGAAGTAAAGTGTACCTGGTCAACTGCATCAGAAAAAGATAATGATTTTTATACTGTTGAAAGAAGCAAAGATGGATATCATTTTGAAGAAGCAGGAATTGTTGATGGTAATGGAACAACAAATGATATGAGCGAATATACTTTCAGTGATATGCATCCTTACTCTGGTGTTTCTTATTATCGTTTAAAGCAAACTGATTTTAATGGTGATTATACAAACAGCAAAGTGGTTGCAGTACGTATTAATGATGCAGGAATTTCTATGCAGGTATATCCAAATCCTGCTGCTGATTTTATCCAGATTGTTACAGAAAGTTCCAGTGCAGCAGAGCTTACATTAACTGATCCTGCAGGAAAGATTATCCGGAAAATTCATCATGATCAGTTTACTACTATTGATATCAGCGATCTTGCAACGGGCATTTATTTTTTAGTGGCTGTTTCTGAGGATGGGAAGGTTAATAATACGTTTCGCATAAAGAAAATATAAGTTCGGAGTGACTAGTTCGGAGTTCGGAGTAAATGCAATGTAGATCAGAATGCAGAATTCCATACATCGTCATTGCGATGTGCTTTATCGCACCGTGTCAATCTCCCTAATAGAAGATTGATCATCTTGCTTTATATATCTCATAAATGATTC